>CAZIFN010000016.1:0-23995 GCA_964538205.1 uncultured Mycoplasma sp. | reverse complement strand
ACAATTATATTATAATACGTCATAATACGCAATAGTAAAACGATAAAAAAATCAGATTTTTCAACACTTAGCAAAGATTTTTAATTAAAAACTGTCAAACTCGGGAGAATTAGTTAAGACTGCTAAACAAAATAAAAAACTTTTAATAAAAAAGGGAAAGTAATGTGTTATTACGTTGCCTTTTTTTTAATTTTATGTATAATTAATAGTAGGAGGGATATATAATGAAAAAGGGTTCTATAATAGGTTTGGTTGTATTAGGTGTTTTTTTAATATTAGTTTTTGTTTGTATTGGTAGTTATAATAGTATGAATGTTAAGAGAGAAAATGTTGATACTAAGAGTGCTGATATTGATGTTTACTTGGAAAGAAGAGCTGATTTAATTCCTAACTTAGTTAGTACTGTTAAAGGGTACATGGCACATGAGGAAAGTATTATTTCTAATATTACAGAAGCTAGGGAAAATTTATTGTCAGCTAATACTATGTCAGAAAAAGCTTCTGCTAATGAAGAGTTGTCAAATGCTATTAGTGCTTTATTTGTTGTAGTTGAAAATTATCCAGATTTAAAAGCTAATACTAACTTTATTAATTTACAGGATGAACTTGCTGGTACTGAAAATAGAATAGCAACTGCTAGAAAAGATTATAATGATGCGGTTAAGGAATATAATTCTTATATTATAAAGTTTCCAAATAGTGTTATTGCCTCAATCTTTAATTTTGAAAAGGCAGATTATTTTAAGGCTGATTCTTCTAAAACTGATGTTCCAAGTGTAGAGTTCTAAGATGAAGAAAATATTAATTATATGTTTTTTAATATTATTATTTCCTTTTAATGTTTTAGGATTAGTTAAACCTACAGAAGATTTTTATGTAAATGATTATGCTAACATTTTAGATACAGAGCTTGAGGAATATATTATAAGTAAGTCTAATGCTTTGGCTTTAGAGACTAAAGCTCAAATAGTTGTTGTTACTGTTGAAAATTTAGAAGGCATGAGTATAGAAAGTTATGCAACTATGTTATTTAGGTCTTTTGGAATAGGTGATAAGAAAGAGAATAACGGTTTATTACTATTATTAGCAGTAGAAGAAAGGAACTTTAGAGTTGAAGTTGGATATGGATTAGAAGGAGTATTGACAGATGGACTTACAGGTAGATATCAAGATGAATATATTATTCCTTATTTAAAAGAAGATAATTGGAATGAAGGAATAAAAAATGGATATATAGCTTTTTATAATAAGTTATGTGAGTATTATGAGGTTGATTTGATTGATGATACTGCTTTGTCTATTAATAATAGTAGTAGTAGTAATATTACAGAAGAAGATCCTAATTTGGGATTAATGATATTTATTTTTATGTTAATTGCATATGCTTTTGGAAGTGGATTTAGATATATCATAAATAATAAATTCGTGACTTTATTAATTGTCATTGTAGATATTTTCCTAGTTTATTTTATATTACATAATGTATTTGACATTTGGTTTATTGTTTATGTTCTTCAATTCATCTCTTGGTTTTTTGGACTAATTCATTTTCTGAGTTCTATTAGTTTTGATGATTCTTATGGTGGCGGTGGCTTTTCCGGCGGTGGAGGTTCTTCTGGTGGAGGAGGTAGTAGTAGACACTTTTAAATAACAAGATTTTTCTTGTTATTTTTCTTTATTTGCTGAGTTATTTTTGTTATAATATTTTTGGTGAAGTACAGTGAAGCGCAGTGAAGTTGATAGAGAAAAACTTAGTCCAATGATGCAACAATATATGGAAATTAAAGATAAGTATGAAGATAGTATTATCTTTTTTAGACTTGGTGATTTTTATGAAATGTTTTTTGAGGATGCAATTTTAGCTTCACGTGTTTTAGAACTTACTTTAACAGGTAAACAAGCTGGACTTGATGAGAAAGTTCCAATGTGTGGCATTCCTCATCATGCATATTCTTCATATGTAGATGAACTTATTAATAAAGGGTATAAAGTAGCAATTTGTGAACAATTAGAAGATCCTAAAGAAGTAAAAGGAATGGTAAAAAGAGATGTTGTTCAAATTGTTACTAAAGGTACTAGACTAGATTCTAATATTGATGCTAAAAGTAATAATTTTATAGCGAACATATATGATTTTTCATATTGTTATGGTATTAGTTATGCGGATATTTCTACTGGAGAAGTTTATGTTACTTTAGTTGATGGAGAAAAACATAAAGTAATTAGGGAAATTGTAAAAAATGGTTTTAGAGAAGTTATTGTTAATGACTTAATTGATAGAGAAATAGTAGAAGAACTTAGAACTACTTATGGAGTTTTAGTTACTATTACAAAAGAAGAATTAGATGATAAGAATTATGAATATATATATAAAGATTTAGATGATGTTAGACTTTGTAATACTTTAAAACATTTACTTTATTATATAGTAGATACTAAAAAAGGAGATTTACATCATTTACAAAAAGCTATTATCATTAGATCTAGAGAATATTTGGAGTTTGATATTAATACTAAAAAGAATTTAGAACTTATTGAAACACTTAGAAATAGGGAAAGACAATATAGTTTATTTTGGTTACTTGATAAGAATAAGACAGCTATGGGATCTAGGTATTTAAAACATAATATTGAAAACCCTTTAACTTCAAAAGAAGAAATAGAAAGAAGATATGATTATGTTTCTAAATTATCTACAGAGTTTATTTTAAGAGATGACTTAATTAAGGCTTTAGATGAAGTTTATGATTTAGAAAGAATTGCTGGTAGAGTTACTTATGGTAATTTGAATGCTAAAGATTTGTTGCAACTTAAAGGATCTTTGCGTGTGCTTCCTAAGATTAAAGAAATATTAATAAATATAAATTATGATAAGACAATTGAAGTTTTTGATGATTTGTATTCCTTATTAGATAAAGCTATATTAGAAGATGCACCATTTACTTTACATGAGGGTCATTTGATTAAATCTGGTTATAATGAAGAACTTGATGAATTGAAAAATATTAGTGCCTTTTCTAAAGATTTTATTTTAGAAATTGAACAAGAGGAAAGAAAAAAGACTGGTATTAAAAATTTAAAAGTTGGTTTTAATAAAGTATTTGGATATTATATAGAAGTTTCTAAAGGACAGAAACATTTAATTAAAGATGAATATGGTTATGAGAGAAGACAGACTTTAACTAATTGTGAGAGATTTATTACACCTGTATTAAAAGAAAAGGAAAATATAATACTTGGTGCAGAAGATAAGATTATTAATTTGGAATATAAATTATTTATGGATATTAGGGAAGTTGTTAAGAGATATGTTTCTAAATTACAGAAATTAGCAAAGATAATTAGTGAAGTTGATATGTTACAAGCTTTTTCAATTGTTAGTGATAATTATAAGTTTGTAAGACCTGAGATTGTTTCTGATAGAACTGTTAAATTACTTGGTTGTCGTCATCCTGTTGTTGAACAGGTTATGAAGGATAAGTATGTTCCTAATGATATTGTTATGGATAAAACTACGGATATTTTATTAATTACTGGACCTAATATGGCTGGTAAATCTACTTATATGCGTCAATGTGCTATTACTGTTATTATGGCTCAGATTGGTTGTTTTGTACCTTGTAAAAGTTGTACTATGCCTATTTTTGATAAGATTTTTACTAGAATAGGGGCATCTGATGATTTGGTTTCTGGGGAGTCTACATTTATGGTTGAGATGAAGGAAGCTAATTACGCTATTAGTGAGGCTACAGAAAATAGTTTAATTCTTTTTGATGAGCTTGGTCGTGGAACGGCTACTTATGATGGTATGAGTTTAGCACAAGCAATACTTGAACATATTCATGATAAAATCAAGGCTAAGACTATGTTTTCTACTCATTATCATGAATTAACAGTTTTAGAAAAAGATTTAAAACATTTAAAAAATGTACATGTTTCAGCGATAGAAGAAAATGGTAGAATAACTTTCTTACATAAGGTAAAACCTGGTTCAGTAGATAAAAGTTATGGTATCCATGTTGCTTCTTTAGCTAAGTTACCTGATTCTTTAATTAAAAGAGCAGATGAAATACTTAATGTTTATGAAAAGAAAAATATTAAAAAAGAAACTTTTACTCAGACTTCTTTGTTTGAATTAACAGAAAGTGAGTCAGAGATAAAGATTAATCCAATTGAAGAAAAAATTAAGAATATTAATCCTTTGGAAATGACTCCAATGGAGGCTTTAGCTTTTCTTTATGATTTAAAAAAAGAAGTAAAAGATAAAAAATAAAGTTGATTATGTTATAATTATTAAAATAGGAGTGATTAGATAATGAAAAATAGAAGTGAATTAAGAGATATCATTATTAAAGTTATTTATCAGGCTAATTTGTTTGATGAGGCAAAAATTGATTATAATATTGATGATTTAATTAAGGAACAGTATGATTTAGAAAATGATTTTGTAGATAACTGTGTTAAGGGAATTTTAAAAAATAAGAAAGATATTTATAATCTTGCTGATAGTAAATTAAGTAAATGGACTATGAATAGATTAAATAAAGTTGATCAGGCTATTATGGCTCTTGGTATATATGAACTTAAGTATATTGATACTCCTAGCGTTGTTGCGATAAATGAAGCAATTGAACTAGCTAAAGTTTATTCTGATTTAGCTGTTGTGAAGATGATTAATGGTGTTTTAGATAAAATTTATCATGATGTAGAAAAATGTTAGGGTGATATTATGAATGATAAATATATTACTGTTACACAGCTAACTAAATATATTAAGTATAAAATAGATAATGATGTTAATTTGAATGAGATTTTTCTTAAAGGAGAAATATCTAATTTTAAAGCACATACTAGAGGTCATTATTATTTTACTTTAAAGGATGATGGTAGTAGAATTAATGCTATTATGTTTGCATCTAGTACTAAAAAGCTTAAATTTGTACCTAGTGATGGAATGAAAGTATTAGTAACTGGAAAAATTAGTGTTTTTGAAGCTAATGGTTCTTATCAAATTTATGTTAGTGATATGTTAGAAGACGGCATTGGTAATTTATATATTGCATATGAGCAGTTAAAGAAAAAACTAGAATTAGAGGGTTTATTTGATACTTCTAAGAAGAAAAGTATTCCACATATACCTAAGAGGGTAGGAGTTATTACAGCACCGACTGGTGCGGCTATTAAGGATATTGTTTCAACAATTAAAAGGAGATGGCCTTTAACAGAAGTACTTTTATTTCCGGCTTTGGTTCAAGGTGATGATGCTAAGGATGATATAGTTAGACAAATTAAAAATGCTGAAAATTATAATCTAGATACGTTAATTGTAGGACGTGGGGGAGGTAGTATTGAAGACTTATGGGCTTTTAATGAGGAAATTGTTGCAAGAGCTATATATGAGTGTAGTATTCCTGTTATTTCAGCTGTTGGTCATGAAATTGATTTTACAATAGCTGATTTTGTTGCTGATTTGAGAGCTCCTACTCCTACAGGTGCAGCAGAAATGGCTGTTCCTGATATAAATGATATTATAAAATACTTGGGACAAATTAAGTCAAGACTTAACAGTGCTGTTTTTAATGATATTAAAAGATATAAAGAAAGATTAGAACATTTAAAGAATAGACCGGTTCTTCTTATGCCAATAACTATATATCAAAATAAAGAAATGATTTTTGATAGTCTTATTGAAAGATTTAAATATAGTATGAAGAATATTGTTAATGTTAAGGAAAAGGAATTATTGAGTATTAAAAATTCTTATGTATTAAAGAGTCCTTATCAATTATTGGATAAGAAAGCTAATAAGTATTTACAAATTGTATCTAAACTTGAAACACTCAGTCCATTACTTACTATTAAGAGAGGCTATTCTGTTACAAGAAAAGATGGTAAAGTATTATCTAGTGTTAAACAGGTAAAGAAAAAAGATACGTTAGAGATTGAACTTAGTGATGGTAGTATTAAAACGGAGGTGTTGTAATGAAGAAAAAAAGTAATAAGATCTTAAAAGTTGCTTTCTATATTCTTTTGATTATAAGTTTACTTGGAACAATTATTTTATTTGTTCTTAATAGTAAGCTTTCTAAAATGACACCTGGTTCTTATGTTGAATATGTAGATTTAGAAGCTTTAATAAATAAAATATATTCTTTTGTATTTATAGAAAATATTGTTTTATATATTTCTTGCTTAATTAGTGTAATACTTATTGTGTTAAAAAAGAAAATTAATTTAAAAAATATTTTAATTATTCTTTTTGCTGTTTTATCTAGTGCTACAATAATTAATTTGTTTGAGAATGTAATTCTTTCTAATAAAAATGAAAATAGTCAAAATAATATTTTTGAAAATGAGGAATATGTATCGGTTGATAAGCCTATGTTATATATATATCCTGTTGAAGATATGGATTTAACTATTAAGCTTTCTAATGAAGAATTGATTAAATTTTCATATCCTAAATATGATGATGAATGGAATGTTTTTGTTACTACCGATGGTAATATTTATGATTATAAGACTAAAAGAAATTATTATGGTTTATTTTGGGAAGGTATTTATTCTAAAGAAATTAATTATGATGAAGGTTTTATTGTTAAAGGTAATGATATGGTTTCATTTTTAGAGGAGAAGTTAGCTATACTTGGATTAAATGACAGAGAAATTAATGAATTTATTGTATTCTGGTTACCTAAGCTAGAAAAAAATGAGTATAATTTTATAAGATTTTGTACTGAAGATGAAATAAATAATTATATGCCTTTAGAATTTAGTACTGAAGTTGATACTATTATTAGAGTTTATATGGAGTTTGTTAGTATAGATGAACCAATTGAGGTTAAGGAACAGTCATTAACAGCTAAGACCCGGGAAGGATTTACTGTTGTTGAATGGGCTGGAATTGATATGAATTAGGAGATGATTTAATTATGGCAGAAAAGAAAAATCTAACTTTTGAAGAGAGTTTAGAAAAGTTAGAAATTATTGTTAAAAAGTTAGAGACTGGGGATGTTCCTTTAGATGAGGCGATAGGTAGTTTTAATGAAGCTATGAAGTTAGCTAAGATTTGTGATGATAAATTAAAAACTGCTGAGGAAGCAATTACTAAATTAGTTAAGGATAATGGTAGTATTGTTGATTTTAAAGTAGAGGAATGAAAAAGACAGATTCGTGTGAATCTGTCTTTTAATTTATTATTTTATTTCTAGTAAAGACATTGCAAGTTCAAATTCATTTTCATCATCAAGAGGATATACAGTATCTTCATTTCCATCAGTATATTTTCTAATGAAGTTATCTTTTTCATCATCAATATTTGATAAATATAGGTATGTAGTGTTTTCATACTTTTTTTCTATTACAATTTCATATTTTTTATTATCTATTATTAGATATTCTATTTCTCTTTCTTTATTTTCCATTTTTATTTTCCTCCTTTTGTATTTCCTGTCTCATTTGTTGATGCTTGATTGTTGTTTGGAGTAAATAATCCATCTAGTTCGCTTTCTAAAACTAGAGCTTTACCAATGTTTTCTTGCCATAATTCAACATCAGGTTTTCCAAATTCATCTGTTTGACCTGTGCTACGCATATGTTCTTCAATACTTGGTTGTCCAAGTTTATCTAAAACTCTATCAGCTGGTTCTTCACCCATGGAATTGTATAAGCCCCAGTATTCATAATTATCAACTTTTCCATCTTCATATATACCTTCTGCTATTGCGTCGATATCATAACGCATTCCATCACCAGTTGAAGTTTTTCTAGCATAAGGATCAATTTGTTCATGTTGAAAGTTTTCTTCATAAGTTTGAACAACTTCAGTTCGAATTTGGCGATCAACTATATCGTCATAAATCATATGTCCAGCTATACCTGCAGCAACTGCGGAAATAACTATCACAACAGGTAATAATTTTCTTGTTGCAAAATTTTTAATTTTTGTAAATACACTTACTTGTTCTTTCCATTCTTCTTCTTTTTCTTTTGCATTAGTAGTTCCTTTATGTCTTGTTCCTGAAGACGGATGGCCTGATGTACTACCTTTGTAATTTCTTTCTAAATTTTTTGCAACTTCTTGCTCATGGTGAGCTTGTTCCTTACTTTCTTCTTCAAAATCACTAAATCTAAATTCTTCCATGATTGAATCAATTTCTCTACGATTAGAATTATAATCTCTACCTGAGATTATTGGTATTATTGCTTGGTCGTCATAAGAAGATGTTTGTCTTTGGTTTTCATCTAAATCAAAATCATGTCCTTTTTCTTTGCTCCAATCATAGACTTCACGTTTATTTCCTTCCATATTATCACCCTATAATTAATTATACTTATTGAATAATAATTTGTCAAAAAAAACGTCAATTTTATTTAACTTATTGACGTTTTTGGATTTTAATTAACTTTGCTTGGACTACAACTCTGTCGCCAGAGTTATTTAAACATGTTGAAAGTGTTAAAAACTTATCATCTACTGAGACTTCTGTTTCTTTATTTGTTATATTTCTTTCTAACATGGTATTTATCCATTCTTGTTTTTCATTATCGTTGTTAAAATTTGTTTTAATATAGTATGATTCACTTTTTACAGTATATATTGAAAAGATTTGGAACATCATATTTTCTGTAGGTGTTGATAACCAGATTATATAATTATCTTTATTTTCTTGCCATGATGTTTTTAAAGCGTTTTTTAGGGAACCAAAGACTGTTTTATCAAGTCTTCCATGACCATAGATTATAGTATTATCTGATAAGTTTGTAATGTCATTTCGATAGTCCATAAATACCCAGCCGGCTTCATTTTTGCTTTTGTCAAAAGCTCTTTTTAAATAGTATTCATTATCATCTGTTTGAACAACAGGGTAGTTAATATTGGTTTGATCCATGTGTATAAAAGCTACAGTATCACTATTTTTTTCTTTTAAACTGGTAAAGTCAACATCATAAAATGGTAGGGTAACATAATACCAGTAGTCAGAATCTTTTTCATCTGGAGGATTTATTAATTCTCCTTCTTCTTCATTAGGAATTGGTGTTACATTTTTTTCTATTTCTTCTGAGAGTTTTTTAATATTTTTGTTATCTAAATTCCATTTATATATTTTATATACTGGTATGGAAAGCATTGTCAAAAAGAAAAGCAAAAAAACGATAAAGGCCCAAGGTCGTAAGCGTAGTTTCTTTTTTTTATTGTTTTGACGATATTCTTCTCTGCTTATATTTATTTTTTCTTTACCGTCCATATTTTCACCTCGTTATGTTGTAATTGTACCAAAATTATTTTTTAATAACAAGTTTTCAATTTAAGTTTAAAATATTTTTGGTAAATTTTTATAAAAATATTTTTTAAATTTTTATTAATAATAATAATGTAGATTGTTTTCAGAGGTGATTTTATGAAATTAAAAAACAAGCTACATTATATTTTATTTGTACTTCTTTTATCATTTTTTATTGTACCCGTAAATTCTTTTGCTTATTCTGACTTTGTTATTCCTGGCGGTAATACGATAGGAATTGAAGTTAATTCTAAAGGTGTTATGGTTGTTGGATTTTATAAAATTGATGATAAGTACTTAGCAAAGGAAGCTGGTTTTCAAACTGGAGATATAATTGTTAAGGTTAATGGTAGTGCTGTTGATAATATTGATTCTATGATTAACTTAATTAGTAGTAATGATTCTTCATCTGTTACTTTTAAAGTCCTTAGAGGTAATGATACTTTAACTATTTCTATGAGTCTTTTAAAAGGTAATGATGGCATATTAAAGACAGGACTTTATGTTAAGGATAAGATTAATGGTATTGGTACTTTAACTTATATTGATCCAGAAAGTAAAGTATTTGGGGCATTAGGTCATGAGATTGTTGAAAGTACAACTGTTTCAAAATTTGAAATAAAGGATGGTAAAATATATGATGCTTCTGTTTCTGGATTTGTTAAGAGTAGAAATGGTAAAGCAGGAGAGAAGAATGCTACTTATGATAAAAGTGATGATTCTGGAATAATTACGGATAATGAAATTGCAGGAATTTTCGGTAAGTATTCAAAAGATGTTGCGGCAATGGATAAAATAGAAGTAGGTAAAATTAGTGATATAACTACAGGAAAAGCTTATATCAGAACTGTTATTGAGAATGATAAGGTTGAAGAGTTTGAAATTAATATTATTAATTTAGATACTAAGAATAAGACTAAGAATATTTTGTTTGAAATTACCGATAAAAAATTATTAGATAAAACAGGTGGTATTGTTCAAGGAATGTCTGGTTCTCCAATTATTCAAAATGATAAGATCATTGGTGCAGTAAATTATGTTATTGTTAATGATACAACTAAAGGATATGGCATATTTATAACTACGATGTTAGAAGAAGGCGATAAATAAGGGACTAAAAGTCTCTTTTTTGGTAATAATAGTTACTGGTGATATTGATGAATTTTATGGAAGCATTTATGGTAGTACCTCGTAGTTTGTTTAGTCTAGTAGTTTTGTTTTTTGTTACTAAATTAATTGGTAAAAAACAGGTTTCAGAGCTTAGTTTGTTTGATTATGTAATAGGTATTTCTATTGGTAATTTTACAGCTGAAATGACAATGAATTTTGAAAGTCAATATATTAATGGCATTGTTGCGATTATTACTTTTGGCGTTATTGCGTATTTAGTTTCTCTTCTTTCTATGAAAAGTATTTTTATCAGAAGAAATATAGTTGGTGTTCCTACTGTTATAATTGAAAATGGAAAGATATTATTTAAATCACTTGATAAGGTTAAAATAGATATTAATGATTTATTAGAACAAGCTCGTAATGCTGGGTATTTTGATTTGGAAGAAATCGCTTTTGCGATTATGGAAGTTAATGGGAAAATTAGTTTTCTTGCTAAAGATAAGTACAGACAACCTACAAAAAATGATCTTAAATTAAAGATAAACAGTGATAGTTTGTCTGCTAATATTATTATTGATTCTAAATTGATGATTAATAATATTAAAAATACTGATAAGAGTTTAGACTGGTTTATTAAACAGTTAAAAATTAAGGGTTACAATACTTATGAAGATATTTTATTAGCAACTTATAAGGATAATAAAATTACTATATATAAAAAAGACTATTGTAAACCTAATGATCTTTTGGAGTGATAGACTTTTTTTCTATGTGTTTTTATGTTATAATTATTTATGGTGAAGATAGTATATGTATATAGATTTAATAGTTTTAATTATTTTAATATTAGTTGTTGTTATGTTTTTTAAAAGATTTTCTTCTTTTGTATTTTTAGTTGCGATAGTTGACATTTTACTTAGAATACTTACTTTTATAAAGAATAATATAGGTTTACCTGATGTTAGTGCTCTCATTGGTAAATATATGCCAGAAAGTATTTTTGGAATTATTGATAAGTATTCTTCGGGTACAATTAATATAATTTTTAAATGGTCTTTTGTAATTATTATGATAATATTTTTGTCATATATAATTAAGATATTTATTAAGAAGAAAAAAATATAGGAGATACTAAAAACGACAGATAAGTCGTTTTTTTATTTGTATATTTGATATGGTGATATATATGAAGGTATATTTAGACTTGGTATTGTTACTGAACTTTTTCTTTGATTTTTTATTATTATATGGTACTAGTAAAATATTAAAAGAATTTATTTCTATTAAAAGACTTATTTTAGGTAGTTTATTTGCTTCTTTATCTGTACTTTTATTATTTATTAATATTAATTCTATAGAATTATTCTTTATTAAGTTAGTTATAAGTATAGGTATTATTATAATTACGTTTGGTAAAAATAATTTTTTTAAAAATATTAGTTATTTTTATTTACTTAGTATTATTTTGGGAGGATTTTTATATTTATTTAATGTTAGTTTTACTTATAAGAATCAAGGTATTTTATTTATTAATAATGGTTTATCTATTAACTTTATTTTATTTTTAATAGTTAGTCCTATTATTATATTTTGCTATGTTAGAGAACATATTTTATATAGAAATACGTATGGTAATATATATAAAGTCTTAATTTTTATTGATAAAAAGAAATATCAACTTAAGGGTATGGTTGATACTGGTAATCAATTAAAAGATCCTTATAAAGGAAGAAGTGTAATACTTGTTAATAATGATATTAATATTTTAGGAAAAGATATTTTATATGTACCGTATAAAGCTTTAAATACAACGGGAGTTATTAAGTGTTATAAAGCTTCAAAAGTTGTTGTTGATGAAGTAGAGTTTTTTAATTGTTTAATTGGTGTTAGTAAGGATAAGTTTAGTTTAAATAGTGTTGATTGTATATTGCCAAATATTTTTAAGGAGGATTTATAATGTTCATTGTAAGATTTTTTAGGAGAATATTTTATAAAGTTACTAGTATTTTTTATGTTGGGGCTACTGATATGTTACCAGAGCCTTTATCTAGAGAGATGGAGGAATATTATGTTGGTTTAAAGGATGATGGTGATTTAAAGGCTAAAGATATTTTAATTGAACATAATTTGAGGCTCGTTGTTTTTCTTTCAAAAAAATATGAAAATACAGGTGTTGATTTAGAAGACTTAGTTAGTATTGGTACTATTGGTTTAATTAAGGGTATTAATACATTTAGTAAGGATAAAAATATAAAACTTGCAACGTATGCTTCACGGTGTATAGATAATGAAATACTTATGTATTTGCGAAAGAATAAGAGAATTAAGTCTGAGGTTAGTATTGATGCTTCTTTATCTTTTGATGGTGATGGTAATGAATTGCATTTGGAGGATGTTTTGGGTACTGATGCAGATATTGTTACTAAGGGTATTGAAGAAGAAACTGAAAGGAACTTAATGATTAATGAAGTATTGAGACTTAGACCAAGGGATAGGGATATTATGATTTTAAGATATGGATTGTTAGGACATGATGAACTTACACAGAAAGAGGTTGCTGAAAAACTTGGTATATCACAGTCATATATTTCAAGAATTGAAAAAAAAGTTATTAAAAGACTTAAAATGCTTGTTAACTATAATTAGTTTTGCTATAATTCATGCTGAAATGGTAGGTGTTTTAGATGAATGATAAAGATAATAAGTATAATAATGGAAGTGTTTTGCCTTTTTCTTTTATTAAGGAGAACCGAGAAGAGGCTGTTTCTGAAATAGCAGAAGGAAATATTGGTTTAGAAAAATTATTAAATTATTGTTTAGATAATAATATTGTGACTCATACTAGTTGTGGGGAATCTGGTTTTATTGGTTTTACAGGACTTGATAATAGAATTTTTAAGATGTTTGATGAATTGATGCAAGAGTTTGGTAGCTATACTAGGTTAAACTGTTATTTAGAACCTGATACTAGTAAGTTTAATGCTATTTTACGTTGTCCTGAAGCTATTGATAGTTCTTATTTCTTTTCTCGCGTAGTAGATGCTTTTGAGATGACTAGTAAAAGTAGGGAGCCTAGTCAGGGTGAAATTTTAACTAATCAAGCTTTTAGTTTGTTAGATTTTTCTTCTTATGTTAGATATGATGTATGTTCTCAAGAATTACCAAAGGGTTTGACTTTAGATGATGATACTTATTATTGTTTTGAATTATACAATGCTACTATTCCTGATGAATATAGAAATAGAGTTGTTTTTGAACCTTATCACTATATATTAGAAGAAGATGGTTTTGAAGCACCTGAAAGTTTAAGTTTACCTGATTATAATTGTTACTATGGTGAAAGGGAACTTTACTGGGTTTATGCTTTTCGTAAGACAAAAGTTAATAATACTGAGAAAAAGTAAATTTGAAAAAACTTGTTAATTATAACTGGATTAGCTATAATGTAATTAGAATTAGAATGGAAGTGTAGTTATATTTATGGCAAAATTATTTTTTAGATATGGAGCGATGAACTCTGGTAAGACAACTATATTATTACAGACTGCGTATAATTATGAAGAAAGAGGAATGAAGGTATTAATTATTAAACCAGAAATTGATTCTAAGGGTGATGAATATATTATTTCAAGAATTGGTTTGAAGAGAAAAGTTGATTATTTGATAAAAAAAGAAGATAACATATTTAAGTATATTATTGAACATGATGATAAAGTTAAATGTATTTTAGTCGATGAAGCTCAATTTTTAGAGCCAAGACAAGTTGATGAATTAATGCAAGTTGTTGTTAGACTTAATATACCAGTTATTTGTTATGGACTTAGAACTGATTTTAAGACAGTAGGGTTTCCTGGTGCTACTAGGTTATTAGAAATTGCACATACAATAGAAGAAATGAAGACAATTTGTGCATGTGGTAGAAAAGCTATGTTTAATGGAAGAAAAGTTAATGGTAAATTTATTTTTGATGGAGAACAGGTTGCTATTGATGGCTTTTCAAAAGTTACTTATGAATCTTTATGTCCAAACTGTTATTATGATAAACTTATAAAATATAGAAAATTGAAAGAAAAGTTAGAAAAAAATTAATTTTTTAAATAGTTAAAAAAAATAAATTCTTTGGATTTATTTTTTTTCTATATATATTTCTTCTATAATGCTTGGATTATATTGAGAAAATAATTTTAGACTATTTTTGGGTATTTTTATGTAGTAAGTTATTTGTTCTTGAAATGTTTTTTCGACTATTTCATAATTTTTTAATAAATAATCTAGATGTTTTTGCATATCATAATTAATGATAATTTTTATTTTTAATCCTTTTTCTAGTGATATTATTTGAGTTTTATTTAAAACTTCTGTTAATGATTTGGTATATGCTCTTACTAGATTGGTTGCTCCTAGTTTTATTCCTCCAAAGTATCTTACTGTAATTGCTAGTACGTTTGTAAGGTTATTTTTTTGTAATACATTTAACATTGGTATACCAGCTGTGCCAGTCGGTTCTTTATCATCACTTGATTTTTGATTTGTTTCTGTTATATATGCGTAACAATAATGAGTTGCACTTGGATAGGTTGTTTTAACTTTATCTAATATATCTTTAACATCATTTGAATTATCGATTTTAAATAGTAGGGCAATAAATTTTGAATTTTTAATTTCTATTTCATTAATTTGATTTTCTTTGATTGTTTTCATTATATCACCTGTTATTATTATAAGTTATTTTATGGCTTATTGCTAGAAAATATGGTACAATTTATTTGGGAGGTTTGTATATGTTTAAAAGAAAAGATGAAAAAATAGATGTTGCTAGTTTAAATGAGATACTTTCAATAGGCAGAAAGCTTGTAAAAATTGTATATATTGCTGTTATTATTGCGGCTTTCTTACTTGGACTTTATATTTTTAGAGAACTTAAGCTTTTTGTTTTTTTGAAAGATTTATTTATTGTTATCTCTCCAGTTTTTATTGGTTTACTTATTGCTTGGTTATTTGATCCAATAGTTAAGTTTTTAAATAGTAAAAAGATTCCTAGATTTATAGGATGTATTATTGTATATTTAGGTTTAATTGGTATTATATTTATGACTTTATATTTATTTTTACCAACTTTTATTAGACAGATAGGAGATTTTGCAGGAACTGTTCCTGATATTTTAGCGGATTTGAAAGTTTTTGGAAATAAATTCTTTGAAACTTTTGCTAGTAATGGACTTGATATTAAATCGATTCAAAATCAATTATATTCTACTGTCGAAGATATTGCGGCTAATTTAACTACTAATATACCTAATACTATAATTAGTGTTACAAAGTCTATTATTTCTTCTTCTGTTAATTTTGTTTTAGGATTAATGATTGGATTTTATATGTTATTTGATTTTGATAAAATTAATAGTACTGTTCTTAATCATATGCCTTTATCTTGGAAGGATAATTATGTAGAACTTACCAATAGAATTAATACTTCTTTAAGAAATTATGTACAGGGTGTTTTTTTAATTATGTTTTTGGTTTTTATTACTCAAAGTATTGGTTTAACTATTGCGGGACTTGAGGCACCTTTATTATTTGCTTTGTTCTGTGCTGTTACAGATATTATTCCTTATTTTGGACCATATATCGGTGCTATTCCGGCTGTTTTGGTTGGCTTTACTATTTCGCCTAGTGTTGGTATATTTTGTATTATTTCAATTGTAGCAGTTCAATTGTTAGAAAATAATTTTTATCAGCCTTTAATCATGGGTCATACAATGAAATTACATCCAGTAGTTATTATTATTAGTCTATTGATTTTCCAACACTTTTTTGGTATTATAGGGATGGTAGTAGCGACACCTGTTGTTGCATGCCTAAAGGTTGTTTTTACATTTATTGATGAAAAGGTTCATTTTGTAAATTTATTTAGTAGAAACAAAGAATAGAAAATGATGATTAAAGATAAGTACTTAGATTCGCATTTAGAGAACTAATATTTGGTGAAAGTTAGTGATAGAATCTAAGGAAGCTACTTTAGGAGTTTTCTCGGGAGACCGTTATTGTTAATTAAGACCAAGATAGGATGGTACCGGACTTTGTCCTCCTATTTAGGTCTTTTATTTGTTTTTTAGGAGGATAGAATGAAAATATTTGTTATTTCAGGTCAGGCTAGAACTGGCAAAAGTACGCTTGGTAATTATTTGAGGGATGAATTAAAAAAATATGGATATAAGCCATGTGTTATGCATCTTACTGAACCGTTATATGGTTATGCTAGAAATTATTTTAACTGGGATGAAAACACAGGAGAAAAACCTAGAGAATTTTTGCAAAAAATGGGTATTGAAATTATTAAAGAAAAATTACATAAAAATTTCTTTTTGATTGATAGAACTTGTGAAGATATTGAAATATTATCTAACTTCTTTGATGTTTTTATTATTACTGATGCTAGATTAATAATAGAATTTAATGAACTAAAAAAGCGTTTTGATGATGTTGTTATTATTAAACTTGTTAGAGAAGAAGAATATGATAACGGGTTATCTGATGAGGAGAAGACTCATATTACAGAAGTTGAAATGAATGGTTATAATGACTTTGATTATACTGTTTATAATACTGGTTTTGAAGCTATGAAAAAGCAGGTTGAAAGTATTATTAAAAATGAGGAGATGTAATATATGAATAAATTAATAGCTGTTGTTGGAATGGCGGGATCTGGAAAAAGTATTGCTACTGATTATTTAGAAAAATCTGGCTGGAATAAGATTTATTTTGGAGGAGTTATTTATGATAATATGCGTAAGGAAGGTATTGAAATAACTCCTGAGTCTCAAAAAGAGTATCGAGAAAATATTCGAAAGAAATATGGACAGGGTGCTGTTGCTTATCTTTTAAAAGATAAAATAGAAGAAGCTTATAAGACTGGTGATACAGTTTTAGATGGACTATATTCTTGGGAAGAATATGAGATTTTAAAAGAAAAGTTTGGCGATAAATTTAAACTTATTTGTGTTTGCTGTGATAAAGATATTCGTTATGATAGAATTGGTAAGAGAGTTGATAGACCATTTAATTTGAAAGAAATTGAGGAAAGAGACTTATCAGAAATTAAAAATTTAGCTAAAGGTGGTCCTATTGCTTTTTCTGATTATTATATCTTTAATAATGGTAATATTGATGAATATATAGAAAGACTTTTGGAAATTATTGATAAACTTTAGGAGGTTGTTTTATGAAGTATATGAGTCACGATGAGATTAGAAATACTTGGTTTAAATTTTTTGAGGATAAAGGTCATAAAATATATGAAAGTTCTTCATTGATACCAGTTGATGATAATAGTTTACTTTTTGTTAATGCAGGAGTTACTCCTTTGAAGAAATATTTTGATGGTAGTGTTGTTCCTGATAGTAAAAGAATTGTTAGTATTCAAAAATGTATTAGAACTAATGATATTGATAATGTTGGGATTACTAAAAGACATCAAACTTTTTTTGAAATGATGGGTAATTTTTCCATTGGCGACTATTTTAAAGAAGAGGCTATTTCTTATTCTATGGAACTATTAACTAGTCCTAAGTATTTTGCAATTGATAAGAATTTATTATATGTTACTATTTATACTGATGATGATGTTGCTTATAATCGTTGGATTGAGGTTGGCATTGATCCTAGTCATATTATCAGACTTGAGGGAAATTTTTGGGAGATTGGTGAGGGTCCTTGTGGACCTGACTCTGAAATATTTTTTGATAGAGGAGAAAAGTATGATCCTAATTTAGATGCTTTAGAAAAGTTTAAAAATGATTTGGATCAAGAACGTTATGTAGAAATTTGGAATAATGTTTTTAGTCAATTTAATTCTAAAGATGGGCTTTTAAGAAGTGAATATGAGGAATTACCTAATAAGAATATTGATACTGGTGCTGGCCTTGAGAGATGGTGTTGTATTTTTCAAGGAGTTGATTCAAATTTTGAAACAGATTTGTTTAAACCAATAATTGATCTTATTGTTTACTTAGCTGGAGCAAGTTATACTGGTCAAAAGGAATATAAAATAATTGCTGATCATATTAGATCTCTTGTTTTTGCTTTGGCAGATGGTGCCTATTTTGAAAATACAGGTAGAGGTTATGTTTTGCGTAGACTTCTTCGTCGTAGTGTTAGATTTGGGAAAAAATTAAATATTGAGTGTCCATTTATGTATAAACTTGTTTCTGATGTTGTTGATGTTATGAAAGATGCATATCCATATTTAACTTCAAAAAGAGCTATTATTGAAACAATTGTTTTGGAGGAAGAAAAGTTATTTTTAAAGACTTTAGATGCTGGTGAGAGAAGATTAAAAGAACTTGTTAAAAATTCTAATGATGGTTATATTTCTTCTGAGGAAGCGTTTAAATTATATGATACTTATGGATTCCCTTTTGAACTTACTTTAGAGTATTTAAATGAACTTGGTTATACTGTTTCTAAAGAAGAATTTGATAAATATATGAATATTCAAAAGGAACTAGCTAGAAAAAGTAATAAGAACAAAGCAACTATGGCTAGTCAAAAGAAAG
The DNA here is from genome assembly GCA_964538205.1 of uncultured Mycoplasma sp. GTDB lineage: Bacteria > Bacillota_I > Bacilli_A > RF39 > UBA660 > CAG-877. The sequence continues at coordinate 5,043 of CAZIFN010000016.1, read as the reverse complement.
TGTTGTTAGATTTTAAGGATGAGAGTCAGTTTGTATATAGTATATATCGTTTAAAGACTAATGTTTTGGCTATTTTTTCTTTAGATAATATTGTTGATAGTATTAATCATGATTGTTACTTAGCGCTTGATAGAACTTGTTTTTATGCTGAGTCTGGTGGACAAGTTAGTGATACTGGTATGCTTATTGGAAAGAATTTTAAGGCACGTGTCTTGGAAGTTTTTAAGGGTCCTAATGGTCAACATATTCATAAAGTTAAATTACTAGATGGAACTATTAATTCTGGTGATAATTGTGAGGCTGTTGTTGATAAGGATAGGAGAAAGAAAATAGAAGCTAATCATTCTTCTGTTCATATTTTACAATATTCACTACAACAAACTATTTCTGCTAGTATAAAACAAGCTGGAAGTTATGTTGATGATGATAAATTCAGATTTGATTTTACTTATTCTGGCAAAATTAATGATGATGCAATATTGGAAGTTGAAAGTTTTGCACGAAATATGATTTCTAAAAACTTAATTGTATCTACAGAAATTATGCCTTTAGATAAGGCAAAAGACTTGGGTGCTATGGCTTTATTTGGTGAAAAATATTCTGATATTGTTCGGGTTGTTAAAATTGGTAAATCTATTGAATTATGTGGTGGTACACATGTTTCTAATACTAAAGATATTTTGAATTTTACTATTTATTCTTTAGAAACTAAAGGTAGTAATGTATATAGAATTGAAGGAGCAACTGGTAGTAGAGCAGAAGACTTTTTACTTGCCGCTATTAAGCCTTATAATGATGAAAAAATTAAATTACTTGTTAAGGCCAGAAATATTTTAGATATGGCAAATAATGAAGGCATTAAGTTAAATTTTGATGTTAATATTGAAAATAGTAGACCTAATTCTTATAGAAATATTATTTTTGATAAAAATGAACTTATTTATGTTCAACAAGAAGTAAAAAAATTGGAAAAAGAATATTTTACGTTAAGAGAGAAAAAAAGTTTATCTAATTTAGATATATATAAGGAACATATAAAAGATCATAATGGTACCTTGGGTATTGTTATGGAAATTAATAACAAGGATATTCTTTTACTTAAGAGTATTGCTGATAGTTTAATTGGTATTATGGGAAAAGGTTTTGTATTTTTTGCAAATGTTAAGAGTGATGGTAGTGTTAATTATTTAGCTCGTAGTAATTGTTCTTTGAATGCTGGTTTGATTGTTAAGAAGGCTTCTGTTTCTTCTTCGGGTAATGGAGGAGGTAGTCCTACTTTTGCTCAAGGTGGAGGAAAAGAAGTAAGTAATTTAAAATATATTTTAGAAGAAGTTGAGAAAGAGTTAAATGAAACAGAATAATAATTATTTAATTGAAAGTGAAGATTATGTTTGTTTAAAAAATACTATTGAAGATATTATAAAAGAGACTGGTTTTGATAATTTATCAATTCAAAAATATAATCTTTTGGAAACATCTTTAGATAAAGCTTTAGAGGATTTGGATACTTATGGTTTGTTTTCTTTAAAAAAGGTTATTGTAATTGAAAATATAGATGTTTTATCTAGGGATGAAGATAGTAAAGATGTAAAACATTTATATAATTATTTGGATAATCCTGATCCTTTAAATTTATTATTTATTTGTAGTAAGAAATTATCTTCTACTTTGAAACTTGCTAAGGAGTTAAAGAAAAGATGTGTTTATGTTGTTGCTAAAATTGATAAGAAACAGTTTGCTTCTTCTTTATTTAAAGGTTATAAAATTGACAGTAAAGCTTTAAATTTATTATTTGATTATTGTCTTGATGATATTACTAAATTAGAAAGTGAAATACTTAAACTTAAGACATATAAGATTGATGAAAAAATAATTACTGATAATGATGTATTAGAAATATGTGTACCTAAGCTAGGTGATTCTAATGAGTTAGTCTTTTCTTTTAATAGAGCACTTGCAGAAAAAAATAAAAGAGAAGCTTTAATTAAATATAGGCAACTTTTAAATTATAATGTTGATTCTATTAGTATAGTTGGTTTACTAGCTAGTCAGTTTAGAATTATATATCAAGTTAAATATTTAAATGATGAAGGCCTAAATACTAATGCAATAGCTGAAAAATTAGAAGTTAAACCTTATCGAGTTACAAAGACTTTAGAATTAGTTAGATTTTATTCTTATAAGGAATTACTTAATATGATTATTGAACTTGCTGATATTGATTTAAAAATTAAAACTGTGACTGGTACTGATGCTAATGGTTTAGTTGAACTATTTATATTAAATATATAGACTGTAAAGTTTATATATTTTTCTTGTTCTTTATTTTTAATTATTATATAATAATTTTAGAGTAGAAGTAGGTGTTAAAATTATGAGTTTTGAAGAAGTAGAATTGGCTAGAGTTAAATATAAAAATAAGTGTATTAAAGTAATAATTTTTTCTTTAATTGCTGCTGGAGTGTGTTTATTATTAAGTTATTTGTATAATCTTGATTTACAATTTGTTTTCTTTGTAATTTTTATTCTTACTTTAATTGCTGCTATTCGTATTAATGGTGATAAAAAAGCATATACTATGGCTTTTAAAAATTTCTTTGTAAAAAAGTCTTTAGAAAATATATTTACAGATTTGCAATATTTTCCGGAGGCAGGTATTAGAGAGAGTTTAATTGCTAGTACTGAAATGATGTACATGGGTGATAGATATCATTCAGAAGATTATGTTTCTGGTAAATATAAAAATATTGGTTTTATACAGGCTGATGTTCATATTGAAAAGGAGTATCAAACTACTGATTCTGATGGACATACTACTACTAGTTATGTAACTATATTCAAGGGTAGATGGATGATATTTGACTTTAATAAGACTTTTAAAGCTAATGTACAAGTCTGTCAGAAAAAATTTGGAAATAATAAACTTTCTTCTTTCTTTTCTTCTACTAAGTATCAGAAAGTAGAAATGGAGTCAGAAGAATTTAATAAGAATTTTATAGTACATGCACAAGATCCACATGATGCTTTTTATATTCTTACACCTTCTATAATGGAAAAAATTAAAAATTTAAGTAATCAAACTACAGGTAAGATTTTATTATGTTTTATTAATAATCAATTACATGTGGGATTATATGATGGTAAGGATTCATTTGAACCTGGTAGTTGTTTTAAAGAAATAGATGTAAATGAGGTTATGAATGAAGTTGCTAATGATATTAATAAAATTACAATGTTTATAGATGAACTTGAGTTAGATAATGATTTATTTAAAAACTCAAATGTATAATTTGATCTGCATATAGATTTCTATATATGTTGATATAAGTATTATGGAAGGGAGGTGTAGTATATGGAAGTTTTGATTGGAATTATTGTTGTTTTAGTAGTTATAATTATAGGTTGGTATATAGCAACTTCTAATGCTTTTAATAGAGCAATTGTTAAAATAGATGAAGCTGATTCTGGTATTGATGTTGCTTTAACAAAAAGATATGATGTATTAACTAAAATGATTGCTGTTTGTAAAGGTTATGCTAAACATGAGAAAGAAACTATTGTTGATACTATTAAATATAGAAAAGGCATGACAATGGAAGAAAGAGTGGAAGCTAATAATAAGATGAATGATACTTTAGGTAAAATTAATGTTTTGGCTGAAGCTTATCCTGATTTAAAAGCTAGTGAAAATTTTAAGTCTTTACAAGCTTCTATTGCTGATGTTGAAGAACATTTACAAGCTGCTAGACGTTTATATAATGCTAATATTTCTTCTTATAACCAAAAAGTTGTATCTTTCCCTGCTAGTATTGTTGCTGGTATGAAAGGATTATCTAAGAAAGAGTTCTTTGAAGTAGATGAGGCTAAGAAGGAAGATGTAAAAATTGAATTTTAAAAGATATTGATTTTCGGCAATATCTTTTTATTTTTTATTTTTAATTTTTTCTAGACGTTCATATATTTCTTTTATTTGTTTTTCATAGCCTATATCTTTTGGAATGTAGTATTTTTTATTTTTAATTTTGTCTGGTAGGTATTGTTGTATTACATATGCTCCTTTATAATCATGAGGGTATTTATATTCTTTGCTATTAGTTTTTATATGATTAGGAACATTTCCAGTGTTTCCTGATTCAATATCTTCTAATATTTTATCTAAGGCTATATGTGCTGTGTTACTCTTTGGTGAAAGTGCCATTTCTGCTACTATTGTTCCTAATGGAATCCTTGCTTCTGGTAGACCGACTCTTTCTGCAGCATTAATAGCGGCATCTACTCTTGGTCCTATTGCGGGATTTGCTAGTCCTATATCTTCATATGCAATAACTGTCATTCTTCGATAAATAGAATCTAAATCTCCTTCAATTATTAATCTTCCTAAATAATATAATGATGCATCTACATCACTTCCACGGATTGATTTTTGAAAAGCACTTAATACGTCATAATGACCATCTCCTGTTTTACTTGAAAAAAATACAGGTTTATTATTAATTCTTTTTATTTTTTCTTCAGTTATTTCTTTATTATCTGTTGAATAATAACATATTTCTAATAAGTTATATGCATATCTTAAATCACTTCCAGCTAGCTTTGCTATTAATTCAATACTTTTGTTATCTATCTTGATATCTGATAAATCAGGGTGTTTTATAGCTCTTTTTAGACCTTCTATAATGTCTTTGGTTTCTAATTCTTTTAATTCAAAGAGCTGACATCTGCTTCGTATAGCAGGATTAATTGAATGATAAGGATTAGATGTTGTCATACCAATTAAAACAATTTGACCTGATTCTAATGCTGGTAATAATACATCTTGTTTATCTCTATTAAGTCGATGTATTTCATCCATAATTAAAACTATACCATTATATAATTTTGCCTCTTCAATTACAACATCTAAATCTTTTTTAGTATTAACAGTAGCATTTAAAAAACGGTAACGAATATCTAAGTCTTTTACTATAGCATTAGCAATACTTGTTTTTCCAATACCTGGTTTACCATATAGAATCATTGAAAATAATTTTTTATTTTTAACTA
>CAZIFN010000015.1:2118-24435 GCA_964538205.1 uncultured Mycoplasma sp. | reverse complement strand
GTATGTAGAATATCAAAATCAGTCATAAAGTTTAACACAACTTTTTATAAAAGAATCATATAAACGCTCATAATAACAAACCTTAATGCAATTATAAAGATGATTTTCTAAATAAAAAAACGTTTTATATAAATCATTAGCCATACCTTACACCAAGAAAATTATATAATAAAAAGTTTAATCAATCAATAATTTCCAAACTATTAACTAACAAATCGCTGTAACTAAAAGATTTAACCTTAGAATCACTTAAAGTAATAATAAAAATAGCAGGATATATACCAGTAATCACACCTTTAAATTCATCAACTTGATTACGAGTACCTTTAAATCTAAATAAATGTAACACACCCTTATTATCACTAACATATTTCTTAATCTTATCTAATGTCATCTTGGATAACCCACATACATAGTACCATTAGTTATAATACCACCCATGCCATCCTTTCCATATTTCGTTTTTTCTATTAAATGAATTAAATCAATACTCTGGTTTCTATCAGATAAAGCAAGGGAAGAAGCAATAATTGCAGGATCTAAAGCATGAATATTAATTCTTTTAGGACTAGAAGCAAAATTAGCACCAGCTTTAATTAATTCTTCATAATTGCTTTGACATGCACCAGCTATTATTATTAATTTATCATGACTCTTTTCATATTTTCTTGCAACCTTTACAGCATCAATAAAATTAATAGTATTCTGATAATTATTATTGTCCTTCATATCTTCTTTCTTTGAATAGTAAGCATCATGACCAGTTATAACAACAATATCTGGTTGAAATTCCTCTAAAAGATAGCCAATTTTATTAGGCATATCAATTTCTTTCAAAGCAATACCATTAGCTTTAACATTCATATCATCATAAAATCTCATACATCTTTCAAGATAATCATTATCACCATCCATATGAAGAATTTTACCAGGCAAATAAAAAAACTGACTTCTATCAATATTTAAGTCTCTTACATTCTTTTCAATAATAGACTTATCATCATTTTCTAAAGTATTTTCAACTTTAACTAAGTCATCAATAAAACTATCAGCAACAAGTCTCAAATCAACACCCTTTAAATATACTAAATTCCCCTCAAAACTAACTATTTTAAATAAAATATCATGCTTATGGGAAATTCTAGTTACTCGGTCACCTATTTTTAAATCCAAAAATATCCCTCCTAATTAAGTATATAAAAAAAGAGCATTAATATTACTCTTTCTGTTTTGAATATTCAACAATATTATACCATGTAATAGGATCAATAACACCAGTAATAGGCAAATCAAAAATAGATTGAATTTTAGAAACAGAACTTTCCATTACATCATCAAATATACCAGAAACTCTAACACCCGGAATATTACCATAACTTCTACATATCTTTAGTAAAAATTTTTGTATTGTTTTAACATCATCACCAGACATCCCTAATGCAAGCAATCTTCCAGGAAATATTTCATCTTCATATTGAATATATTCATCAGGAATATTATTTAAAGTATCCCTATAAACTTTTACTAATTCATTCCAAGTTTCAGCATCAACAATACCTGTAGCAGGCAAATTATACTTTTTTTGAAAATTAATAACCATAGATCTTGTATTATCATTAAAAACACTATTAAGTCTCAAAGAAGGTAAATCAGGATCAAAAAAAGCAATAGTTAGCAAAACATAATGTAAAACTTGCACACCCAAACCAACATCAGAATATTTTAACTCATTACCATAATCAAATATTGCTTCCTCTTCTAATATTCCCTCTGAATAAATATCATAAACTCTCTTAACTGCATTATAAATATATTTAATTTTATACCAAGTAGCATAATCAACAACACCAGTTGGATTCAAATTAAATATTTCTTGAAATTTTTTTACACTATTTTCAGTATATACACCAAAAACACCATTAATTTTTGGAATTTTTGGAATAGCCGGATAATTATTAGAAATTCTATTTAATTCTCTCTGAATAATTCTTACTTTATCACCTGCATTACCTAATTCTATTGGATAACCAGGATATGCACCAAACTGTTCACCTGTTGGAGCATTTTCAAAAATTCTAACATCATTACCATAATAATATTTTAATATTTCTAATGGAGTTTTATTTTGCCTAGCTAAAGATACACTTCCCCATTGAGAAAGACCATCACAAGTAGTAACTTTTCCATCACAATAAACAGCACTCAAAGGCTGAATTTGACCTTCTCTATAAATATAATTATTAAATATTTTATCTACTTTTTTAGATATAGTATCAAATATTTGTCTATTTTCTACAAAAGACTGGTCATATGCTGGCAACGAAGTAATATCAAAAGTATAACCCTTACTAGGATACCATTCATTATAAATTCTATTTAAAGCAAAAGAAATTTCTGCCAAAACATTAGCCTCTATTGCACTATCAGGCCATGTAGGATAAATTTCATTAGAAGCAACATTTTTAATATAATCTACAAACGGTATGCTTAAATTACTAGCAGCCTCATCAGGAGCTCCAAGATGCACAACAATTTCAGTAGGAATGGTAGGATAATTTACAACATTATTCATTAATACCTCCAATACTAGATGTAGAAAATTGAATTGGCTGAATAATTTTTACATCATCAAAAATATAAATAACATACTCCTTAACAACTCCAGTATTAATGTTTTTTGCAATAACATTATAAGTAGTAGAAACAATATCATTAGCATCTTCCACATCAGACTTCATTTCTTTAGTCGGCAAACTAATATTATCAATAATACCTGAAGAATCCGTAATACCCTCAAAAAACACAACCTTTTTATTGTCTATATTTTTATAAATTTCAATATCAACATTCTTCAAAGGAACAGCCTGATTAGCCGTAAAAACCTGAACTTTTAAAAGTCCAGAACCTGTATTTTCATCTGCAAAATTTTTAAAATTTTCACTATCATATAAAATTTCATTCATAAAAATTCTCCTCTTATATAATTATCTTTTGACCAAGTACAAGTAAATCACTTGTTAAATTATTTTTATTTTTTAAATTAGAAACCGTAGTATTAAATTTACTCGCTATTGAATAAAGACTGTCTCCAGCTTCAACAATATAATATGTATCCCCCGTACTTGGTATTTTTAACACTTGACCTATAGACAAATTATTATTTGTAAGATTATTTATACTCTTAATAGAATCAACCGTAACATTATACTTTTTTGCTATTGAATAAAGACTATCTCCAGAAGCAACAGTATATGTAATATAGTCATCAGGAACAACAAATTCAGGACCATAGCATTCTTCTATAGATGAAGCTCCAATATTATCATCAATTATTAAAATCTTCCCAATAGATAATAAATCACTAGTTAATTTATTATCCTCTTTAATTTTAGCAACAGTAGTATCAAACTTTTTAGCAATACTATATAAACTGTCACCTGCTTGAACAACATAACTAATATAGCTTGGCTTTGAGAGATTATTATTCTGATCAATATAACATGGAATTTTTATACGTTGTCCAATACTAAGTAAATTACTATTTAAATTATTATATCTCTTAATAGCATCAACCGTAGTATTATACTTTTTTGCTATTGAATAAAGATTATCTCCAGAAACAACTGTATAAATCACACATTCAGAAGGATTAGATTCACCATTTTGAGAAATAATAAGTACTTGCGACGGAAAAATATTATCATTTTTTAAATTATTCAATTCTCTTAACTTTTGAACACTAGTATTATATTGCCTAGAAATTCCATATAAAGTATCACCCTTTTGAACAATATAAGTATTATTCATACAAAACTCCTTTCATTAATATATATGAAATTAGTCAAAAAAAAACCCTAAATTTATATTAGGGACAATATATTATTCAAAAAACAAATTATTAGCCAAGGAAACAAAAACCGAAACAGGTAAAGCCTCTGCTCTAACAGATAAATCATATCCATAATCATTTAATACCCTTTCAATTTTATCTAAATCGTAATTATTCAAATTATTTTTTAAGGTCTTCCTCTTATATTTAAAAGAGTCATAAACTAATTTTTCAAAGCATTGAAAATTCTTAAGACTATATTTATTTTTCTTTTCAGTAAACGACACAATAACACTATCAACATTTGGAATTGGAACAAATTCATTTCTAGAAACCAAAAACTCACTTTTTACATCAAAATAATATTGCAGTAAAACAGAAATTGAACCATATTCTCTACATCCAGGTAAAGATGAAAACCTTTCACCAACTTCTTTTTGAACCATCATAACAATTCTTTTAAATTTCAAATCACTACTTATCAATTTCATTATAATTGGAGTAGTAATATAATATGGAACATTACTAACAAAATACAAATTTTCATAATCATATTTTGAAACATCATCACACAAATTAGAACTTAAAAAGTCTCTAAATAAAATATCAACATTATCAAAACCATTTAGTCTAGTCAAAAGCTCATCCTTTAAATCTAAATCTATTTCATAAGCCAAAACATTATCCGCTACTTTTGCTAACTCTTTAGTCATAATAGCACCACCAGGTCCTACTTCAATTACCAAAGACTTAGACTTTATATTAGCAACATCAATAATTTTATTCACTATATTTACATCTTTTAAAAAATTTTGACCATATTTCTTCTTAAACTTAACATTATATTTTTCCAACCTATCACCAACTAACAAAAAATTAAATTATTTCTAATTCTTCACTTTCTTTCTTCTTATGAGAACGTGAAAATAATTTTATAATATCAAAAATAACAATAGCAAGAGATGGTATAACAATACCAAAAGCAAAACCATAAGAAGTAGTTAAAAATCTCCTTATAACACCTAATTTAGGTATTCTCAAAATAACTTTTCCATAAATTCTATCTTCAGAAACAATAGAAGGATCCATAACATTATTATTGTCACCCTTTGTCCTAAATAAATACTTACCAGAACTAGATACTTCTTTACTAACAATTCTATGAGTAACAGTAAGATCAGGATAAGAAGGATCAATAGACGAAAAAGTAATAATATCTCCAAGATCTAAATTTTCACCAGTTTCGCGTCTAACAACAATAGCATCATCTACATTTATTGTAGGAATCATACTCTGAGAAACAATAATATACGCATCAAACAACGGACTTTTATTATTACCTTTACTAAAATTATAAACCATATCACCAAAATATATAGCTAAAGAAAGTCCAAAACAGCAGAAAAACACAAAAACAGCATACAAAAAAGCTTGAGCAATAAAATGAAAAATATATTTTACTTTTCCAAATGTACTCAATTCATTTTGAAAATTATGTGACTCATTATCTAAGTATGCATGAATTTTCATGAAAAGTCCTCCCAATCTAAGATAATTATAATACTTATCATACAAAAATTGCTATATTTTTAAGCACAAAAAAGAACGCTTTACACGTTCACCTTATAATCAACTTTTACAATTGCATTAAACACTTTTTCATAACTATCAATTATTGTATCTTCACTAACCCAAAACTTTAATCTAAATCTTTCAACAAATTGCTTTATTTCAGAAGAATTATTATTAAATTTTCCAGAATATAAAATCATCTTATTGTTTGAACTAGTAAAGTCCGTATCAAAATCAGAAACAAAATAATTAGGATAACCAGCAACAGCAACATACTGATTATTAACAAACTTTTCTAAATATATTCTAACATCTTTATTATTCAAAACATTATCTTGATTTCTAACTTTTTCAAGTAAAACATAATAATCAACAACTGCATTTTTATCAACATTTGTAATAACATTAAACTCAAAATAACTAGAAGAATCATTCATATTAATACCTTCAACATCACTAATAGGCAATGTATTAATTAAAGAAATTTCACTATCAACTTCATCATACTGTAAATAAACTACATTAACACTTGTAGAATCAACAAAAACAGCACAAGAAATTCCAACAACTGAAACTATCAAAATAGCCAATCCCAATATTGATAACAATAAATGTTTTGATAAAGTATTATCCATTATTTCACCTTTCCATAACTACTTATCATTTCCATAAACATCAACTTTTACAGAAACATAATAAACAGAATCATCAGCAACAACACAATCCTCATCTAACCAAACACGTAGACGATAATTATCAGAAGAATTAGTCTTCTTAGATTCATGCAATAATACCATATATCCTTCTGGAGTACCAAGCTTACTTTTTTTAGTAATAGGAGAAAATGCCTCTGGACCAAACACCTTACTAAAAGATCCAGACTTTTGTACTTCTAAATACATTTTAATCATATCCAAAGTAACATTTGATTCATCTTCCAATACAGTAACAGAAATTTCATATTCAATTTCATCAGAGCCTTCTACCTTAGTATCAACAATAAAATCAAAATAAGAAGACTTATCATTATTTGTTTTACCCAAAGAATCAGTTACAGGAATTAAATTATCAAATTTATAAATATTACTATCAGTATAACTCATAGTAATAACACCTGGATTATATTTTTCTTCTGCCTCATTATCTGACTTATTCAAAATTCCAAAAGCCAAAAGAACAAGTGCAATAACCAAAATACTAATTAATAAAACTAAAATAATTATTTTTTTTGATATACCCTTTTTATTCATATCCACACCTATACTACCTTTCTTACTTTTATTATACCATCAAAATATCGACTATTACTCTCTAAAGAATAAGATTCATCAAGCCATAATCTTAATTTAAAATTTGTTTTTTGTTTTCCTTTAATACTGCCAGAATATAAAATTTTACCAGAAGGATTATCAGTAGAAACCTTTAATTTTCTATAAGTAGGAATATCATTTGACGAATAATCACTAAAAGGAACACCATCAGAATCAGTTAAATAAACTCTTATATAACTAGGATTAATAGAGTTATATTTACTATCATCACTTTCTACATAAACTTCATAATTAACACTAAAATCGTCTCTACCAATACCCTCAATATAAAAATTAACTTCACACAAAATGTCTCCATCAACATTAGAAGCATCAAGCATCTTTGCCGACTCATCAGTCAATGGCAATTTATTAGATAAATGAATAGAATTATCACCAAACAATTTAACATCATTAGAATTTAAATTATTTTTAAAAATAATAATTACTAAAATCATACAAAAGAAAAACATCAAAGATAGCACAAACAAAAAAGAATTTTTTCCAAAAAATTTAGAATTTCTAAAATTCATATTCCTATCAACCCTTATCTAAAATAAGATTAACATAAAGCTAATTACAAGTCAAATAAATTACTTGCTACTTTAGTAGTCTTATCAGCAACCAAAGAAACAGGCACATTTAGAACATCGGCTATTTTAGAAGCAATTATAGGAATGTATTTAGAACTATTTTGCATTCCACGATAAGGTTCTGGTGCTAAATATGGAGCATCAGTTTCAAGCACCATATTATCTAAACCAATAGCAGCCAAAGATTTAGAAAGATTACTATTTTTAAAAGTTACCACACCACCAATACCCAACTTATACCCAAGCTTTATATATGTTTTAGCAACTTCAACGCTACCAGAAAAACAATGTATAACACCATTAACTTTATACTTTTTAAGTATTTCAATAGTATCATTAGTAGCATCACGACTATGTATTACAACAGGTAAATTTAACTTTTCAGCAATATTTAGCTGTCTTTTAAATAACTCTTTCTGTATTTCAACATCATCCTTACCATAATGATAATCAAGCCCTATCTCACCAATTCCAACAACTTTTCTATTTTCTAAACATTCCTCTAATAATTTTAAATCATCATCACAAGTATCTATTTCAGAAGGATGAAACCCAAGAGTAACATATACACAATCATATTTTTTAGAAAGCTCCAAAGCCTCATAAAAAGTATTCTTAGTACATGCAGAAATAATTATCTTATTAACAGAAGCTGACAAATTATCACAAATAACTTTATCTATATTATCATAATCATCACTTGATAAATGACAATGAGTATCAACAAACATATAAAACCTCCTAAAAATTATACTTAATTCCATTAAAACTTTTTCATAAAATAAAAATACCACATTAATGGCATTTTTTCCATCTATATATTTTTAAATTAATATATGAGTACAACATAAAGCAAAAATAAAAAATATCTACTACATTCCAATACATCAAAATATTAAATAATAAAACTAATTGAAATAAAACATAAATTAAATCAATCCATAAAAAATGTTTATGCATGACAATCTCCTTATAAATAAATTTGTACTGCCAAACATAAACAATATAACATAAAAAAAAGAAAAAAGTTTAATATACTAATTTCTTTTTCATAGTTAGACACAATATTTACATATTTTTAAAAAACTCTTCTTTATCTATTCTCTTAAATAAAACCTCTGGATTATTCAATGAATAACTATTATTATCTAAGTAAATAAGACTCTCATCTTTATTATTAATTTGACTTAATATTTTTAATGAAGTCTCAGGAAGAAAAGCCTGTAATAAAATGGCACAAACTCTAATTGATTCTAATAAATTATAAATTACAGTCTCTAATCTATCTTTTTTAAGCTCATCTTTTGCTAAAATCCAAGGAGAAGTATCATCTATATATTTATTACTTGCTCTTAAAACATTCATAATTTCCGTTAAAGCATCACTAACTTGATATTCATCCATTTTTTCAACTGTCCTAGAGTCAAGATCAGAAATAAGACTAATAAACTCCATATCTAAATCTTCATACGCTTTTTTGTTAGATATAACACCATTAAAATATTTATTACCCATGGAAATAGTTCTTTGAACAAGATTACCTAAAATATTAGCTAAATCACTATTAATTTTTTCAATAAGAAGTTCATATGTAATATTACCATCATTAGCAAAAGGAATTTCATGTAATAAATAATATCTAACAGCCTCAACTCCAAAATTATCAACTAGTTCATCAGCATAAATAACATTTCCTTTTGACTTACTCATTTTATCATTATTCATTAATAACCAAGGATGCCCAAAGACTTTCTCAGGAATTTCCAAGCCTAAAGACCATAAAAAACATGGCCAATAAATCGAATGAAAACGTACTATATCCTTACCAATTAAGTGAATATCTGCCGGCCATAACTTTTTAAATGTATCTGTCTGATTATCTACATCATAACCAATATTAGTTATATAATTTGTCAAAGCATCAAGCCAAACATAAACAACATGCCCTTCATCAAAAGTCACTGGAATACCCCATTTTACAGATGTTCTTGATACACATAAATCTTGCAATCCTGGTTTTATAAAATTATTTAACATTTCATTTCTTCTTGATGTAGGTTGAATAAAATTAGGGTGCTCTTCAATATATTTTTCAAGTTTATCCTGATATTTACTTAATTTAAAGAAATATGCTTCTTCCTTTTCCTCAGTTACAGGACGACCACAATCAGGACATTTACCATCTAACAATTGAGACTCAGTCCAAAAAGACTCACACGGAGTACAATATAAACCCTTATATTCACTTTTATAAATATCACCAGCATCATACATTTTCTTAAATATATGCTGTACAACTTCTTTATGATGAGGATCCGTTGTTCTAACAAATTTATCATAGCTAGTATTCATTAAATCCCATATACCTTTAATTTGCAATGCAATAGAATCAGTAAATTCCTTAGGCGAAACACCAGCTTCCCTAGCTTTCTCTTCAATTTTAATTCCATGCTCATCAGTACCTGTTTGAAAATAAACATCATAACCGTGTTGTCTCTTAAATCTAGCAATAGCATCAGCTAAAACAATTTCATACGTATTGCCTATATGTGGCTTAGCAGATGTATAAGCAATAGCTGTAGAAATATAAAACTTTTTTTTCATAATATCACCCTCCTAATAATAATATCAAAAAAAAATATTATAACATAAGGACGAATCAATTCGCGGTACCACCTTATTTTATAATAATCTTTGATATTATACACTTAAATAGTTAACGCCTATATACGACCATATTTACATATCAATATAGTAGTTCAAAAGCCATACTTAAAATTTTTTTATACTCATTCACACCAAACAGAGTTCTCTTAATAAAAATACATTTTAAGCTCTTCATCACAACATTTCAGATATGAAAGAAGTATAACATAATTCTTTTTATTCTTCAATATATTTTCCTAAAAATTGTGCTACAACACTAATCAATTTTTCATCCAACTGTGTTATATCAGATTTATCAGATATAATTAAAACCAATCCTACAGCATCACCATTCATAATAATTGGCTGAATCAAATAAGAAAGCATTTCCCTCTCATTTTCCAATAGTTCAACACAATGAATACTTGATTCATATAGCGACTTTCTTTCTTTCATAATACTTTCTAAATATCTAGAAATATTACACTCAATATATTTCTTTTTTAAATTTCCAGAACCCGCAATAAATTTATCTCTATCAGTAATTAAAACTGTCTTTTTTATATTTGCATTTATAATTTCCACTAGTTGTTTTGATACATCACCCATATCAGACATTTTTGAAAACTTTTTTAAAGCAATCATTTCGCGATCAACAAATATTTCCAAAGATTCACCATCACGAATTCTAAGAGTACGTCGAATTTCTTTTGGAATAACAATTCTTCCTAAATCATCCACTCTTCTAACAACACCAGTTGACTTCATAAAATTATTCCTCACTTTCTTCATACTAATATTTTCTCTAGAAGATCACTTTTTATACAAAATATTTGTTTCTCATTTATATTATAATAAATATTTCCATAAATTCCCTTGGTAAATATTTCCATATAAAAAGACTGGTAAGTCCAGTCTCATTCAACATTAAATAATCTAGAATTTTCAATAGTAAACAAATATCTATCACCCTGTTCTTTAATACTATTAATTAAAATCGTATCTTTAACCAAAATTTTAAAATCAACATTTTCTAATAATTGCTTTAAATAAGTATTATTAATATATTTAGTAATATCAACAACAACTCTTTTTTTAATTGACAAATCAATACTTTCATCAAATAATGAATCAATATTATTAAAAATTATATTATCTAACACTTCTTTTATATGCAATTTCAATATATTTTTAATTTCTTTATTTAAACATAAAAAATCCTTCTTTATTAATTTTACTGTATCACTTTGATTAACAAGCTTAAATTCATTAACAATATTAGACAATAAATTAATTCTTTTTTCTTTAAGTTCATCACAAACTATTAAACATTGACTATGATAAGTATTAATCATTTCATTTAATTTTAAATTATCTAAAATAATTTTATTCTTTTTTGCTAAATCCAAAAGTCTACTTTTAATTATATCCATAGAATCTAAAGGCGGTATTTTTAATAAAGAAGCTATATCTTCATCAAATAATGCATTAGTATTATTAATAATTGTATCAACTAAAGCCCTTTTATAATTTTCCGCATGTTTCTTTTTAAATTCTTCAATATTATTTGTCATATAATCACTCCCAGTATTATAAATTTAACTAATAAAATTAGATTTAGTCAATACTATTTACATACTTAAAATAAATTTTATCTAAAAGTTTTACTAAATAATATATTGGATGTTTTTCTAATTTTATAATATCTAAAACAATAATTAAGTTATTACTCTTACTAATAAATCTAAACATATTTGAAATATAAAAAGCATCCATAAAAATATCATCTGCACTAACTTTTTTTAATAATTCTTCATTTAATAATAATTCAATAGAGTTTTTACTTTGACGAACATTTGTAATATTTAATTTATAAGCTAATTTTTCAAACCATTCTTCATACATATAAATTTCTATATCCTGATTTATTTTTCCAAATCTATCTTCCAATTCTGATTTTATATAATTAAACTTTTCAATAGAATCCACTTCATTAATCTTTCTATGAATTTCTATTTTTAAATCATCATCACTAACATAACTATCGTCAATATGAGTAGAAACATTAAGCAAAGGTTTCATATCACTTTCTTCTTTTTTTACTTCAATATTATTTCTAATATTAATTTCATCATTTAACATTTTTAAATATAAATCAATACCAACCGAATCAATAAATCCAGCTTGTTCACTACCAAGAATATCACCAGCACCACGTATTGATAAATCACGTGCCGCTATAGAAAAACCAGAACCAAGTTCAGTAAATTCCTTTATAACATTTAACCTTTTAATAGCTGTCTCAGTTAATATCTTTCTATCATTATACATTAAATAGGCATAAGCAAAGCGATCACTTCTACCAACACGACCACGTATCTGATATAACTGACTAAGACCAAAGTTATCAGCATCTATAACTATTAAAGTATTAACATTAGGAATATCAATACCAGTCTCTATAATAGTAGTACATATTAAAACATCATATTTTTTATTTATAAAATCAAATATTTTATTTTCTAACTCATTTTTATTCATTTGACCATGAACAACAGCAACCTTAGCATCAGGAACAAGATTTCTTATTTTAAAAGCCTCACCCTCAATAGATTGCACCTTATTATAAAGAATATAAACTTGACCATTTCTACTCAATTCCTTATAAATAGCATCTTTAATAATTTGACTATTTTCCTGAATAACATAAGTTTGAACAGGATATCTATTAACTGGAGGAGTTTCAATTAAAGATAGGCTTCTAATACCAACTAATGACATTTGTAAGGTTCTAGGTATAGGAGTTGCAGTCAAAGTAAGTATATCAACACTAATTTTTAATTCTTTAATCTTCTCTTTATGCAAAACTCCAAAACGCTGTTCTTCATCAATTATTAATAGTCCTAAATCTTTCAATATAACATCATCACTAAGTAGTCTATGCGTACCAAAAACCAAATCAATTGTACCGGCCTTTAAACCTTCAAGAATATACTTAACATCTTTTTGTGAAGTAAAACGGTTAAGTAAAGCAATAGAAACTGGAAAATTTTTAAATCGCTCTTTAGCATTTTCATAATGTTGATTAGATAAAATAGTAGTAGGACACAAAAATAATACTTGCTTCGAGTCTAAAATAGCTTTGAAAGCGGCAACAAAAGCAACCTCAGTTTTACCAAAACCTACATCACCACATAACAGCCTATCCATAGGAACATTTTTTTCCATATCATCTTTAATTTGCTGTATTGCTAATCTTTGATCCTTTGTCAATTCATACGGAAAATCATTTTCAAAGTCACGTAGCATCTCACAATCAGAAGAAAAAGCAAAACCTTTACGACTTTCTCTTTCAATATATAAATTTAATAATTTATCAGCCATTTCTCTTACTTTTTTCTTAACATGAGCCTTAGTTTTATTCCATTCATTACCAGATAATTTATTTATTTTAGGTTGAATACCATCTTTTGCAGAATATTTCGTCAACAAATCAATTTTTTCAACAGGAATATATATTTTATCAGTTCCTTGATACAAAACTTCTAAATAATCCTTATCATATCCAAAAGAAGATAATGTCTTAATACCATTATATATACCAATTCCATGAATATTATGAACAACAAAATCACCAATACTTAATTTTGAAATATCAGAAATAGATGTTGAATATTTAAAAGTAGTATTATATTTTCTTTTTTTATCATTATTTAAAAATAGTTCATATGCAGTAAGTAAAACAAAATTTTCATAAATATATCCACGATTAAATTCCTTTTCGATAAGATTAACTTCATTTAAAACAATTGAATCTAAAGTAGATTCAACAAAATGCATATTCAATTTTTTGCTAACAGCTCTAAGTTGATATTTTTTTAAACAAATAAGAACAGTTTTACCAGATAAAATACATTCAGAAATAAATGAATTAATATTTTCAACATTTTCCGAAAAATTATTAATTGTCTTAACATTACAATTCAACAAATGCTGTTTATTATCTAATATATTATTAATAGCCAAATAGTTTATAGAAAAATTAGCAAAAAGATTTTCAAAATCAAACATATAATTACCAGAAAATTCAGAATCTCTTTCTCTATTATATATATTCATTTCTTTTTGTATATTCAAAAAACCATTTTTTAACTGATCATAATCTTTATAAAAAACATAACCATCTTGAAAATAATCAACAATTGAAATAACATTTTCAAAAGAAGGTAAGTATTTTTGTTTGCCAAATTTATCATCAGAAACAACCTCATTAGTTAAAAATTCAGAAAATGGTTTAATTAAAATATCATTAACTTTTTTAAACGTTTTTTGTGTACTCGGATCAAAATATTTAATAGACTCAACTTCATCACCAAAAAATTCAATTCTAATAGGATAGTTTTCATCAATAGGAAAAACATCAATTACAAAGCCTCTTATACCAATTTCACCAGTTTTTGTAACTAATGTAGTCCGAGAATAATTTGACTTTAATAGTTTTTCCACAAGTATTTTTGGTACAATTTCACTTCCGACTTTAATATTCAAAATAAAATCTTCATATATCTTTTTATTAGGTAAGAATCTCAAATAACCCATTAAATTGGTTATAACTATACACTTATTTTCTAAGACAAGATTATATAAAGTATTTAAGCGAGTAATTTTTAAATCTGGACTAATTGCTAATGCCTCGCTAGTCAAAAAATCATCCATAGGGAAAAGAAAAGCCCTATCAGTATAATTAACTAAAGAAGAATATAAAATATTTGCTTCATATAAAGAGTTAGTAACAACAAGAATGCTCTTCTTTTTTTCTTCAAATAATTTATATAAATACATACAAAAAAATTCATCTGTAAATCCAGTAATACACATGTCTTTTTTTATATCAATATCAATTATACTATCAAAAAATTTCATAAAATCACCTGTTTTTATGGTTATATTTACTCATTAAAATTGAAAAATCTAGTATAAAAAACTCATCAATAATTGAATTTAAAGTATTAAATAATTCACCAAATCTTGCTAACTCTATATCAGATATTTTTCCTAAAACATAATCTTTAGTATTGATATCATTTGATTTAGATATACCTATTTTAAGTCGCTTAAATTTATCAGTATTTAAACATTCAATAATGTTTTTTATACCATTATGACCACCAGAAGAGCCAGACTCTTTTAATTTATAATTTCCTACTAATAAATCAAGATCATCAGAAATAACTAAAATATCATTAATATCTATCTTAAAATAATTTATAAAATTAGAAACTGCCGTACCAGATAAATTCATATAAGTACTTGGTTTTAAAAAAATAACTTTATTCCCATTTATCTCCGTTTGAAAGTAAGTACTATTAAATTTATTTTTCCATTCACCAGAACAACCTTTAAATGAAATATAATTATCAATCATCATAAATCCAATATTATGTCTAGTTCTATCATATTTTTTTCCAGGATTTCCAAGTCCAACAATCAATTTCATATAATTACCTCCCATTATGATATTCTTTATAAATAACAGACTTGGCAACATTTCTTTCTTTTGCTACCAGTTTTATTGCTTCCTTTTCATCTATACCATCATCAACATATAACTTAACATGTTCAACAACAGTAAAATCACTATAATCAAAATCTTCATGATTACCATCAACCACTAAAACAAATTGCCCTTTTAAACTAGCTGATATTGGTATTAAGTTTTCAATATAATCGCGATATATTTCTTCATGTACTTTAGAAATTTCTCTTGAAATAGAAATCATTCTATTGCCAAAAATATCCAACATATTTTTTAGTGTCTTTTGTAATCTATGAGGAGCTTCATAAAAAATCATAGTATATTTATAATTTTTTAATAATGTCAGCTCTCTTATCTGCTTTGAATCTTTAGAATTAAGAAATCCATAAAATAAAAAGGGAGATGGTGAAATACCAGAGCAAATTAAAGCAGGGACAAAAGCAGTAGCACCAGGTAATGCAATAACATTATAATTATTAGCAATAACTTCTTTAACAATTAAGTATCCAGGATCGCTAACAATTGGTGTTCCTTGATCAGTAACAAGACCTATATTCATACCTTTATTCATCATTTCAATAACATAGTCTTTAATCTTATTCTCATTAAATTCATGACAACTAACCAATTTCTTTTTTATATCATACCTATTTAATAATTTTCCCGTTTCTCTAGTATCTTCACATAAAATTATATCAACGAATTTTAAAGTATTTAAAGCTCTAATAGTTATATCTTCTAAATTTCCTATTGGAGTTGGAATCAAATATAAACTAGAAACACCATTATAACTTATCTGACTCATAATTTATTACCTCCTTACATAATTTTATATAATCAGCAGTATAACTACCATCTTCATTATAAATTATAAAAGGTTTTTCTACTTTTAAGCCTGGCTTCGAACCTTTTTGTCCTTCAATCAAAACTAAATTTGAGCCCGATGATAACTTTTCATAAACAAATTGCAATCGCTTAGGAAAAATATTGTTATTTTCAAAAAGAGAAAAAATTTCCATTAAACGTTCAGGCCTATGTACAATAGCAAAATTACCTCCATTTTTTAATAATCGCTTAGAAACAGAAAAAACATCACTTAAAGTGACACCAAGCTCATGCCTTGCTAGTTTCTTCTCTTCATTTAAATTAAAAAAATTCTTTTCATTTACCTTAAAATAAGGAGGATTACAAGTAATGATATCAAAAGAATTCATATTATCACATGAAACATAATCTTTCATATCAATATTATGAATAGTAATTTGACTTGACAAATTATTATATTTAACAGATTTTATAGCCAAATTAGCTAATTTTTCTTGTAATTCAATACCAATTATATTTTTACTTGTTCTAAGAGATAATATCAAAGGAATAACAGCATTACCTGTACCTAGATCCAAAATTTTTTTATCACGTTTTCTAATAGATACAAAATTAGCCAACATCACACTATCTAAAGAAAAAGAAAAGCATTCATCATCTTGAAAAATTTTTCTATCTTTATAGCCTAATATATCATTAATTCTTTCCATAACCATCCTCGTGTTTAAATTCAATTATTCCCTTTTCTTTCAAATCTACTTTATAAGTACGTCTAAAAACATCAATTTCCACAAGTTTACCAATACCATATTCAGTTTCTATAATAGAACCCAACTTAGGAAAGTCTTTTTTTAATTCAGTATATAAATCATTCTCATAACCCAAGCAACACAAGAGTCTACCACAAACGCCATTAATTTTAGATGGGTTTAATGCTAAAAATTGATTTTTTGCCATATTAATTGAAACACTATTAAAATCTGTCAAAAAAGAGTTACAACATAAAAATAATCCACAAGGACCTAATCCACCAACTCGTTTTGCCTTATCTCTAACACCAATTTGTCTAAGTTCTATACGAGTCTTATACTTTTGTGCCAATTTCTTAGCTAGTTCTCTAAAATCAACTCTATCATCAGCTAAAAAAGAAAATAACAATTGTGACTTATCAAGATTATAAAAAGCATCCAAAAAGTTCATATTAAGATTTAACTCTTTACTAATTTTTTTCGCATCATCCAAAGCCTTTTTTGCATTTTTAACATTTTCATTATATTGACACATATCTTCCTCAGTAGCTTTTCTAATAACTTTATCCAAAGGTAAAACTAAATTTTCTTTTTTTTGCTTATGTACACTTTTCTTAATAGTTGCCAAATGAAAACCATTTTCTGTACTAACAACAACTTTATCTCCTAATTTTAAATCTAAATCACAAGGATTTAAAAAATTAACTTGCTTAGTATTATCATAAGTAACACATACTACATCAATCATTATCATCACCACCGATTAATTTAGCAAATAAAGAATCTAACCATAATTTATAATTAACATTATATTCCAAATTTTCTAAATTTGTTGCTATTATTTTTAAACTTTTCATAACTACTGCTCTATCTGCATCTTCCATAGCTTTAAATAAAGATATGCCTTTTTCTAAATATATAATAAAAATATTTTCAATATGTATTAAAAAAGGAACAGCAGTTGCTTTATCAGGAATTATTTTTAAAATGTCATTATAATGAACAAATAAACTACTTGCATTTAAAATATAAGAAATAAAATTATTAGTGTTATCAAAATATTCAATATCAATTTTCTCGTCTCCAACAGTTAAAACTTGACAACGAGATAAAATAGTATCAATAATCTTATAACGATTAGTAGTAAGCAAAATTGCAATCACGTCATCTGCAGGTTCTTCAAGGAATTTAAGCAAAGTATTAGCAGCATACATATTAAGTCTTTCTGCTTCTTTTATAACATAAACACGCTTATTATTAAAAAGCGATTTATTACCATAATCTTTAATTATATCAACAAGTTGTTCTTTCTTTATATCTTTACCATCAGGCTCAATATATTTAATATCCGGATAATTACAATTATCTATCAAATTACATAAATTACATTTTCCACAATTTAATTTTTCAAAGGAAACACATCCATTCTGACATAAAATTATTTTTATGAAATTATTAATAAGAATTAAATCCTTTTCATAATTACAGACTTCAAAAATATAAGCATGCGATATTTTATTATGCTTTATTATATTTTCAGTAAAAGCAATAAAATTTTGATTTCTAGTACATACCTCTTCCATATAATTCCTCCTATAAAGCAAGTATTTTAAATAAAATCAAAGCAAATAACGCAGGTCCACCTAAAAAAGCAACAAATATAAGTGTTAAAAAATTAATTGGAATAATCATATTAAAATTCATAGCAATCAAATTATAACCATATAAAATAAATGCACTTAATACAATTTTTCTTATAAAAAGCAATAAGTATTTCATATATCATATCTCCTTTATAGAAGACTATGAAAAAATTAAATTATTATTCTATTTCTTTTCGATCCAATAAAGCTCTTTCCAAAGTAAGCTTATCAACATATTCCATATCTGCACCAATTGGCAACCCGTTAGCTAATCTTGTAATAACAATATCAGTGTCAGATAATATTTTTTTTATATAAAGTGCCGTTGTTTCACCCTCAATACTTGGCTTAAATGCTAAAACAATTTCTTTAAATTTACTTTTTACAACACGATCAATAAATTTATCCAAACCAATATCCTCAGGATTAATACCATCTAAAGGTGAAATCAAACCATCTAAAACATGATAGTATCCTGAAAACATACCCATTTTTTCAAACAAAAACACACTTTTAGTATCATCAACAACACAAAGAATACTATCATCACGTAATTCATTATTACAAATAAAACAAATATCATCTTCTGTTAAAGTATTGCAAATAGTACACTTTTTTACCTTTTCTTTCACATCACATATGCTTTTATAAAATAATTCAGTCTGTTCATCCTCAAGTTCTAAAACTGAAAAAGTTAAACGCTCAGCAGTTTTTTCACCAATACCAGGTAAAAATTTAAAACATTCTATTAAATTATTAATACTATTAGGATACATAATTAAAACAATCCTGGAATATTAGCAAATTTTCCCATTTTCTTTTCAGTTTCAGCATCAATTTTCTTTAATGCATCATTAAAAGCAACAGTAATCATATCTTCTAACATTTCAATATCATCAGAAGATAAATCATTACTTTTATCAATTTGAACACTTTTTACATTTTTAGAACCAAATAAAGTAATTTTAACAAGTGAACTTTCACCTACAAATTCCTTCTTATCAATTTCATCTTTAGCCTTTAACATATCCTTTTGCAAAGCCTGTGCTTGCTTCATCATAGCTTGTATATTCATATTCATTCTCCTCACTTATTCTATCTCGACAATGTCTCCAAATAAATTCATTGCACTACTAGATATTATATCATCATTTGCATTATCATCCAAGAACTGTTCAGCAGGTTCATCAATATTACTAAAAGAACCACCAGATTTTACAGTTTTTATATAATCATTTTTAACACGTTCCCAATCAGAATCACTAATAATTGCAATTTTAAAATTTGAATTATTAAAATCATTATAAATTTTCATAATTTTCTTTAAATTAATTAAATTTTGTTCAACAATTGAATCATACTCATAACTTAAAATAAAACCCTCATTACTCGCAGCGCGAATATTAGCATCCAATAAAGCACATGCCGCAAAACCTATATCAGAATCAAACGTATAATCATTAAATATATTTATATTTTCAATAATTGTTTTTAAAACTTTTTTATCAGCTTTAGCTAAAATATTATTCACTCTTGCTTCAATTATATCCGCAATATTTAAAGGTAATAAATTACTTTTATTAATTGAATTAACTTCCTTAGTTGTTTCTAAAGAACAAACGTTTGTTTGTAATAATGAATTTTCTTGTTTTTCAACTTTTTCATCAAAAAATATTTCCCGGGAAATATTTTTTAAATTTCTGCTTTTATTTTTGTTTTCGCAAAATTCAATAAAGATAATTTCAATATAAATTCTAGGATTATCTGCTTTCTTCATTTTAGAAATATTATCATTCAACAAATTAGCCAAATTCAAATACTCATCAATACTTCTAAAATAGTTAGTATTATTAACATAATAATCAACGATAATATTTCTAACATAGTGTAATAACTGTATCATAATTTGAACAAGATTCTTACCAAGATCATTATATTTATTTAAAACAGATAAAAAACGAACTATATCAGCATTTAAAATTATATTAGAAAATTCTTCCAATTCTGTTCTTGTAATAGTACTATTTAATTCTGCAAATACTTCTTCCGTAATTTTTTCATCAGTATAAGAACTAACCTTATCTAACATTCCTATAGCATCACGCATACCACCACCACAGAAAGATGCAATATTAGATAAAACCAATGGATCAATACAAATATTTTCTTGTTCAACTATAGTTTTTAATTTTTCCACAACATCTTTTTCCGCTATCTTTTTAAAAGAGAAGCACTGACATCTTGAAATAATAGTATCAGGAACCTTTTGTGGATCAGTAGTAGCCAAAATAAATATTGCATGTTCTGGTGGTTCTTCCAATGTTTTTAATAAAGCATTAAAAGCACCAATAGACAACATATGAACTTCATCTATTATATAAACTTTATATTTCAGCATACTAGGAACCAAAGAAATTTTACTTTTTAATTCTCTAATTTCATCAACACCATTATTGCTAGCTGCATCAATTTCAATAATATCAACACATTCTTTTTCAATTGAAAAATTACAAGCAATACAATTATTACAAGGAGAACCATCAATAGGATCAATACAATTAACTGCTCTTGCAAATATTTTTGAAATAGTTGTTTTTCCTGTACCCCTTGGGCCAAAAAACATATATGCATGCGTAAAAGTTTTATTTTTAACAGAGTTTTTTAAACTTGTAACAATTACATTTTGTCCTACAACATCATTAAAATTACTAGGTCGATACTTTCTATATAATGCATAATACATACCATCACCCACCAATAAAATTATATCATATTTTTTAAAACTACTTTATTCTTTTTTTTAAAAAAAACTCTTTTAGTAATCCCAAACTTTTTTCCACATATAAATTATTATAAAAATTAACACTAGGATTAGTTTTATCACATAAAAATATTTCTTTTAGTAATTTAGGATTTTTAGAATCAGAATTTGATAATCCTGAATATACAACACCAATTCTTGATTGTTTAATTGCACTAGCACACATAGGACATGGCTCAAAAGTAACATACATTTCACAACCATCTAATCGCCAGTTTCCAAGTTTTTCACAAGCTCTATGTATAGCAATAATTTCAGCATGATAAATAGAACATTTTTTATATTCCTTTATATTATGAGCTTTAGCTATAACTTTATTATTCTTAATAATAACCGCACCGATTGGCACTTCATCTTTATCAAAGGCTTTTTTTGCCTCTTCAAAAGCAATTTTCATATATTCACAATTATAATTCATAAAATCATCCTAACTAAAAAAGTGCACATGAGAGTTAAAATGTTAAGGCTGCTATTTTCCAATCCTGACCTGTTTCCACCATTCTCATTGCACAAATTAATTTTAATATATATTACTATTTTTGTAAAATTTTTTTTATGTTTCACGTGAAACATTGTTTTTTTTTACATTTAATTATCACTTTTACTATTTTATTTCCCGGGAAATATTTTTTGCTATAGTTCATACCACTAATATATGTTTCACGTGAAACATTATTTTTTTGTATTTAATTATTACTTTTACTATTTTATTTCCCGGGAAATATTTTTTACTATAGCTCATACCACTAATATATGTTTCACGTGAAACATTATTTTTTTGTATTTAATTATT
>CAZIFN010000015.1:0-2018 GCA_964538205.1 uncultured Mycoplasma sp. | reverse complement strand
ACTTTTACTATTTTATTTTCCAGGAAATATTTTTCTTTGTTATAGTTCATACTACTAATATATGTTTCACGTGAAACATTTGCTTATACCTGATATTAAACATCCTGAATTGACTACATATTCTCTTATTATCTCTATGGTAGTATCAACTTTTATATCTGTTGCACTTTCTTAAATATTGTTTTTCATATTTCTTTTATACTAGTTAATATTTCATTTTCATATTTATTAGCATTTATCTCCTTATGAGTTGAATTTGTATAAAATATTGTTTCTGCAATTAAATTTATTCACAAATATTTCTCTAATATATCTAAATCTTTAAATTCTAATTCATATTTTTTATTAAATATTGAAAAATACAGATATCAACTACAAATAGTATTTCTAAAAACCATTTTATCCTACATCTACTTTAATTTTATTTTATCTAAAAATTAAATAATCACATTTGATCTATAATTTGTTTTTTTAATAAAAAAACGAAATAGTAAGTGACTTCATTGATTAGGATAAAGTTTTATCTCGCAATGTATTATACAAAACATAAAAAAAGAAAAGACCGTTAACTTTGTCAACAGTCTAAGAAAAGAATTACTCCTTTTCAGTATCAATATTAATATCAGTATTATTAATTTCTTTATTAACCAATGCAACAGTTGAAACAATTTCATTATTTTTTAAATTAATAAGTCTAACACCTTGCGTAGCTCTTTTTAAAACAGAAACTTGATTTAAAGGCATTTTTATAAGTGTACCATTATCAGTAACAATAACAATATCAGAACTATCATCATTAATACATTTTAAAGAAACCATTGTACCATTTTTTTCCGTAACATTTAATGCTTTAACACCTTTA
The DNA here is from genome assembly GCA_964538205.1 of uncultured Mycoplasma sp. Taxonomy (GTDB): domain Bacteria; phylum Bacillota_I; class Bacilli_A; order RF39; family UBA660; genus CAG-877. Next base: position 1,156 of record CAZIFN010000015.1, on the reverse strand, counting down.
CTTCCACGATGAGTCAATCTATATTCATCAATAACCGTTCTTTTACCATAACCTTTATCAGTAACAATTAAAATAACTTGGCCTGAATTAACAACTTCAGAACCAACAACATAACTACCATCAAGTTCTATTCCCTTAACGCCAGAACTACTTCTTCCCATCGGTCTTATTTCAGTTTCAATAAATCTAACCATACGTCCATTGCTCGCTCCAATAGCAATTTCATTATTTCCACAAGTTTTTCTAACAGAAATTAGTTCATCATTATCCTTCAAAACAATAGCTATTTTGCCAGATTTCCTTATACTATTAAATTCAGAAATATCAGTTCTTTTTACAATACCTTTTCTAGTTGTAAATACCAAATATTTAATTTTATCCTCAGAAAAAGAAATATCCACAATCGAACTAATGTTCTCGTTTTTATCTAATTGTAACAAATTAATAATTGGTAAACCCTTAGACTGCCTAGAAAATTCTGGTATTTCATAACCTTTCATACGATAAACTCTACCCTTATTTGAAAAGAACATAATATAATCATGAGTTTTCATAGTAATTAGATGTTCAACAAAATCTTCCTCATTAGTTGTCATACCATTAACACCAACACCACCCCTATTTTGAGTACGATAAGTATCAGTCCTTAATCTTTTTATATAACCATTTCTAGTCAAAGTAATAATAACATTCTCATTTGGAATTAAAGATTCATCTTCAATGTATTCAATAGCAGTCATATCAATATTAGTACGTCTCTCATCACCATATTTTTCTTTAATTTCTAACAATTCATTTTTAATAACTTCTAAAACCTTAGCATCGCTAGCTAAAATAGCACGCAATTCATCAATTAATTTAAGTAATTCATTCAATTCATTTTCTATTTTTTCGCGTTCTAAACCAGTTAAACGACGTAATTTCATTTCAAGAATAGCATTAGCTTGTATTTCACTTAATTTAAAATTATTCATTAAACCAGAACGAGCTTCATCATCAGACTTTGCAGCCCTAATTAATTTAATAACAGCATCAATATTATCAAGAGCTATCTTTAAGCCTTCTAAAACATGAACCCTTTTTTCAGCAACATCTAAATCATATTTTGTACGCCTAATAATAACTTCACGCTGAAAATCAATATATATAATAATAA
>CAZIFN010000014.1:0-25175 GCA_964538205.1 uncultured Mycoplasma sp. | reverse complement strand
TCAAGATGATGGAGGTGTATTATATGTACAAAGCTTATAAGTTTAGAATGTATCCTAATAATTATCAAAAACAAATTTTAAGTAAAACTTTTGGTTGTGTTAGATTTATTTATAATTATTTTTTAGACAAATGTATGAAGAATGGTTTTATAAAGGCTTTTGACATGTGCACAGAAATAAAAGATTTATTAATTGATTATCCATTTTTAAAAGAAGTAGACTCTTGTAGTTTAAGATGTGCTGTTTTTAATTTAGAAAATGCTTTTAAAAGATATTTTTCAAAACATAGTAATTATCCTAATTTTAAGAGCAAGTTTAATAAACAAAGTTATAGAACTACATGTATTAGAAGTACATATAAGAATAGAGAATATAGTAATATAGAATTAGATTTAGTAAATAGAAAAATAAAGTTACCAAAACTTGGGTTAGTTGATATAAAAGGTTATAGAAATTTAAAAGAAATAAATGGAAGAATTATAAATGCAACTATTGAAAAAGAAACAACTAATAAATACTATGTAAGTATTGTAGTTGAAGAAAAAAAGTCCATACCTAGTAATGTTATTGTAAAAAATATAGTAGGAATAGACTTAGGAATAAAAGATTTGGTTGTGACAAGTGATGGAGAAAAATATTCCAATCCAAAAGAAATTCTAAAAAGAGAAAAGAGATTAAAAAGATTACAGAGAAAATTATCAAGGCAAGTAAAAAATAGTAAAAATTATTATAAAACAAAAGAAAAAATAGCTAGAGTTCATAGTAAAATTAAAAATAGTAGAAAACATAATATAATTAATATTGTAAATAAACTCGTAAAAGAACATGACATTATAGTTAGTGAAAAACTAAAAATACGAGAAATGATACAAAACCATAATCTAGCGAAAAACATTTTAGATGCCAGTTTCAATCAAATATGTCAAGAGCTCAAGTGGAAATGTAGCCTGCTAGGGAAGTATTATTATCAGGTAGATACATATTTTCCGAGTAGTAAGAAATGTAGTCACTGTGACAATATGACAGATGAGGTTGATAATTTAAATGTTAGAGAATGGATATGCATTAAGTGTGGAAGTAAAAATAATAGAGATATAAATGCGAGTCTAAATATTATGTTTGAAGGATTAAGAATACATTATCAAAAAAATTAAAAGTATGATATAATTACTATAACAAATAAAAAAAGAATAGAAAATAAAGTGAGTACGGTAGCGACTATCGGAATTTAAGCCTATGGAGAATAAAGGGTACTTTATCTGTGAAGTAGGAATTTTGCGACAAAGCTTGAAAATTTGTCTTTTGTTCTTTTTGTTGTATGTTAAAATGGTTATGATAGGGGATGTTTTCTATGAGTGAGAAAATTTATTGTGATCAATGTGGGGCAGAAATGAAGCTTAATCAAAGATGTTGTATTAAATGCGGAAGGATTAATTATAGAAATGCGGAAAATGCTTCTATGTTAAAATATGCTAATAATAGTAATGATTCTTATGTTGTTGGAAGTGGAAGTAATTTTAGTACTGATTTAAACAAGAACTATTCTTTAACTAAAAATATTGGTGATAGAAAAAGTTGTATTATGTTAAATCTTGGAATATTATTGTTATTTAATGTTGTTTCATTTCTTTTAATTTATTTAGAAACGTATGATATACAGAAAACTTTAACGTCTTTAATATTTATTTTGAATGTTTTAGTTACTTCTATTTTAGTTTTTGAATCTATTTCTCTTCAATTTATCTATATGAAAGCTAATAAACCTTATTGGTCTGCTCTTGTTCCATATTATAATCTTTATGTTTTTTTTGAAATTAGTATGGGCTCTGGTCTTTTATTTTTAATTAGTCTGATTCCTATTGTTGGTACTATATTTTATTTTGTAGGTGTTTATCACTTGGCAAAAAAGTTTAGGCGTTCAAGTGCTTTTTGTATTTTACTGTATCCTATTGCGATTCCAGTGATAGCTTTTAATAGTGCTGATAGATATGATGATACTTATTATGTACAAAATACTGGTGTACATGTTGATGTTAATAATTATATTATTAAGGAATATAAAAGTAATAAAATTTTATTAAGATTCTTTTTGGTTTTGATTGCTGGAAGTTTGTTTGCACTAGGATATTTCCATCATGATTTTTTACTTTTTCTTTATAAGTTGATTAAGGAGTTTATTTTGAATATATTTAAAAAAATATTGATATTTTAAAAATATTGACATATAATAATAGCAAATCGATGATTAGAACTAATAATAAGATTATTTAAGCAAAGAGAAGTCATGTTTGGTGAGAATGATGTTAAATACTTATTTATCTACTCTATAGATGATTTTTTCCGGGTTATACCGTTATCTAAATTAAGAAAATTAAAGGATGGTACCGTGCTTTATGCACTCCTTGGTATCATTCTTTTTCTTTTGAAAGGAGATGAGCTGTTAAAATGATTGATATGCATCAAGATTTGTTATCTGTTTTGTATTACTCATATAAAAGAGAGGATTATTCTTTTGTTGAAGATTGGATTAAAAGCATAAATGTTTCTAATGTCTCGGGATTGATTGCTAATCTTTATTTTATGAGTGATGAGGAGATGAGTCATGAATTAGGAGATAATGAAAAAATAAATGTTGTTGAAATGTTTGAAGTGGCAACTAGTTTATTTAAAAAGTATTTACCTGATATTGATGTTATTTATAGTATTGAAGGTTGTGATTATATTAATAGTATTTCTGAGTTAGAGAAGTTATATGATCTTGGTCTTAGAAATATATTATTGGTATGGAATTGTCCAAATAAATATGGTTCTGGTAATAGAGGTGATTATGGACTTACTGATGAAGGAAAAAAGTTTATAACTAGGGCTGTTGAATTAGGAATTAGCATTGATTTGTCTCATATGAATAAAAACACTTTTTATGATACTATTGATTTGTTGAAAAGTTTGAGGAGTAAGAATCCAAAGGTTATTGCTAGTCATTCAAATTGTTATGAGTTATGCAATCACGTTAGAAATTTAGATGATGATCAAATATTAGCTTTGAAAGATGTAGATGCTATTATGGGACTTGTTGCTTATGAGCTATTTGTTTCATCAGATGAAAAATGTAACATGAAAGAAGCTTATTTAAAACATATTAAGCATGCTATTGAAATTTTGGGTATTGATCATGTTGGTGTATCTACTGATGATATGACGTTTGGTACTGTTTTATTTAATGATGATTATCCAAGAGGTGTTTTTAATTATGAAAGTGTTAAAGAAGATATGATTAAGTTACTTAGTGTTGATTATAATTTAGAAGAAATAGAAAAAATATTGTATAAAAATATTTATAATAAATTATTTAGGAGTGGTAAAAATGATAGATATTAAATTAATTAGAGAAAATCCAGATTTGGTAAAAGAGAATATTAAAAATAAATTTCAAGATGAAAAGTTAGTTTTGGTTGATGAAGTTTTGGAGCTTGATAAGAAAGTTCGAGAAGTACAAACTAAGGTTGATGGGTTAAAAGCAGATAAAAACAAAATGTCTAGTGAAATTGGTAAGTTGATGGCTCAAAAGAAAATTGATGAAGCTAATGAATTAAAGAAAAAGATTTCTGAAAGTGCTGATGAGATTAAAGAATTAGAGGAAGAACAAGTTAATCTGACAGGGCAAATAAGAGAAAAAATGTTAGTTATTCCACAAATTATGGATTCTTCTGTTCCTCTTGGTAAGGATGATACTGAAAATGTTGAAGTAGAAAAATTTGGTGATCCATTTGTTCCTGATTATGAAATACCTTATCATGCTGATATTATTGAAAGACTTAAAGGTATGGATAAGGATGCTGCAGGTAGAACTTCAGGACAAGGTTTTTATTTCTTACTGGGTGATATTGCTAGACTTCATGAGGCGTTATTGGCATATGCAAGGGATTTTATGATAGATGCTGGTTTTACTTATGCTATTCCACCTTTTATGATTCGTAGTGATGTAGTTACTGGAGTTATGTCTTTTCCGGAAATGGAAGCAATGATGTATAAAGTAGAAGGACAAGATTTATATTTGATAGGTACTAGTGAACATAGTATGATTGGTAAATTTAAAGATCAAATAATTAAAGATGAAGATTTACCAATACATATGACTAGTTATTCTCCTTGTTTTAGAAAAGAAGGTGGAAGTCATGGATTAGAGGAAAGAGGTTTATATCGTGTTCATCAATTTGAAAAGCAAGAGATGATTGTTATATGTGAGCCAGAGGAGAGTATGGATTGGTATAATAAGATGTGGAAATTAACTGTTGATTTCTTTAGGAGTTTAGATATTCCTGTTAGGCAGTTAGAATGTTGCTCTGGTGATTTAGCTGATTTGAAAGTAAAATCTTGTGATATAGAAGCATGGAGTCCTAGACAAAAGAAATATTTTGAAGTAGGAAGTTGTTCAACACTTGGAGATGCTCAAGCTAGACGTTTAGGTATTCGTAAAAAGGGTAAAAATGGTACTTATTATTTACATACTCTTAATAATACAGTTGTTGCTACTCCGAGAGGTTTAATTGCGTTAATTGAAAATAATTATCAAGAGGATGGAAGTATTAAAATACCTAGTGTGTTACAGAAATACATGGGTGGTAAAGAATTTATAAAATAGTAGATTTATTAAAAAAATTAAAATGATGTTTTTATATTTTTATTTAAATGATATAATGTAGATGGATAGGAATTTGTGACTTTTCTATCAAATTAAAATAAGAAAGAGGTATTTTATGGGATTTATTAAAGCGTTTACTGGTGCATTAGGTGGTACTTTTGCAGATCAATGGAAAGATTATTATGTACCTAGAGCTGATGTTCCTGCTACTGCAGCATTATTTCCAGCTGTACCTTCTGGTACTAATAATGGGCGTGGCGAAAATTACAAAGGTTCACAAAATATTATTACTAATGGAAGTAAAATAGTTGTTCCAGAGGGAACTGCATTAATTACAGTTCAAGATGGTCAAATAACTGGTTTAATTGCTGAGGCTGGAGGATTTGAATATAAAAGTGATGATGTTAATTCAAAGTCAATTTTTTCGGGAGATGGTATTTTATCTTCAACAATTGGCCAATCTTGGGAGAGATTTAAATTCGGTGGACAACCTGCTTCTCAACAATTAGCTTATTATGTTAATTTAAAGGAAATACCAAATAATAAATTTGGTACACAGTCAGAAATTTATTGGGACGATGCATATTTAAATGCACAAGTTGGTGCTATTACTAGAGGTACTTATACTTTAAAAATAGTTGATCCATTATTATTTGTTAAGAATTTTGTTCCGGTTGGTTTTTTACAAGGTGATTCTGCTGTTTTTGATTTTGCAGATATGAATAATGATGCTAGTAGTCAATTGTTTAGTGAAGTAGTTGGTACTTTAGGAACTGCATTTTCTAATTATACTAATGATCCAAGTAAGGGTAATCGTATTGCTAAAATTCAAGCTGATCAAGTTGGTTTTGCACAAGCTATGGCAAAAGCTGTTGAAGATGCTTATCAATGGAAAGCAAGTAGAGGTTTAGAAATTGTTAAAACTGCTATTCTTGCTATTGAATATGATGAGGATACTAAGAAATTACTTAGTGATGTTAAAAAAGCAGATGCTTTATCTGGTGATAGAGGAAATGCATTTATGCAACAATCTGTTGCTCGTGGTGTACAAGCAGCTGGTGAAAATCCAAATGGTGGCGGTGCTGCTATGGCTTTTATGGGTATGGGAATGAATGCTGCTACTGGAGTAGCTCAAGGTGTACAACAATCTACTGGTGTACAACAAAATCCATTCATTGGTGTTGCTGGAGCTAAAAGTGCTACTGATCCATATGAAGAATTAAAGAAGGCTAAAGAACTATTAGATTCTGGTGTTATTTCACAAGAAGATTTTGATGCTAAAAAGAAAAGCTTATTAGGTATTTAGTTATGGAAACTAATAGTAAGACTCCAAACAAAGAAAAAACTAAAATTGTTAAAACTGATAATGGAGTTAAAAATGGACAGGAAAAGTGTCCTAAATGTGGTTCTACAGATATAACTTTAAATATTGGTAATGGTAAGTTGAGATGTGATTTTTGTCGTCATGAATTTGAACCTCAGAAGATTTCTGGTATGGAAGATAATATAAGTAATTTATCTGGTGAAATCATTGGCTCTGGAGCTACTAATATAGTTGCTGATACAAAAGATATAGTTACACTTAAGTGTAGTAGTTGTGGTTCTGAAGTTGTTATTGATACGGCTTCTGCTACGCAAGCTAGATGTCACTGGTGTAGAAATATGTTGTCGATTAATGAGCAAATTCCAAATGGAAGTGTTCCAGATGCTGTTTTGCCTTTTTCAATATCAAAAGATGAGGCAAAATATGAAATTGAAAAATTTGTTGGTTCTAGGAAATTTTTTGCACATCCGACATTTAAGAAGGAGTTTACAACTTCAAATATCATGGGTGTATATTTTCCTTATATGATAGTTGATATTAATTCTCATGCTAATTTATCTGGTAAGGGAGAAGTCTTGGTTAGAACATATAGTAAGGGAACTGATGAAGATAAAAAAACTTACTATGATGCTGATTTATATAATGTAGAGAGAGATTTTGATCTTTTAATATCTGGTTTAACTTTGGAATCTAGTTCTAAAAGACTTAATAATACTTCTTCTAATACAAATAATATAATTAATGCTATAATGCCTTTTGATGTTGAGAATTGTGTTAAATATAATGCAAATTATTTAAAAGGTTATACATCAGAAAAAAGAGATGTTAATATAGAAGAGTTAAGGGACATGGTTTATGAACAAGCTAAAGATATAGCTAGATTTTCTGCAAATAATACTTTAAGTAGATATAATAGAGGAGTTTGTTGGAATAAAGAAGAGTTAAATGTTCTTGGACAACAATGGAAAACTGCATATTTACCAGTATGGTTATATAGTTATCAACAAGTAAAAGGTAATAAAAGTGTTTTGCATTATGTAGCTGTAAATGCTAGAACTAAAGAAATCAATGGTAGTGTTCCTATACATATGCCTAAATTACTTGCTGTTTCTTTTCTTGTAGAAATACTTGGGTATTTAGGAATGGTATATATTGATTTTGATTATAATTACGTTTTCTTACTTTCTGGTATTTTGTTCTTTATTTTAATGTATTTTCGTTATCGTAATTCTAATGCTAGGCATAATCATGAAGTGGATACAAAAAATGAAATGAATAATTTAAAGCAAAAAGATACATATGAAAGAAGACTTACTGAATTAACGAATGTGAGAATGATTGGTGCTAATAATCATCAAGTAAATGGTGGTTTTGGTGCTAATAAAATTATTAGTTCTGTTATAGATAGTAGTTTAAAGTAAAAATTAGGATGCTTTGTGGCATCCTTTTAATTTGTATGTTATAATTTGGTAAGGTGATAATATGACTTTTAAACTTTATAAATGTAATAATATGGATTGTAATTGTGAATTTATTTTAAATAGTGATGCTTCAATTATTTGTCCTTATTGTGGTGATAATATTACTTTAGTAGGTGAAGATGTGGATAATATTATAGATAAATGTATTCCTTTTGAATATGATAAGGAAATGGCTTTTACTTTAATAAATAAACATCTTAAGAAAAATTTATTTTGTCCTAGTTCTTTTAAAAGGAAAAATAATATTAATAATATTATATCTTTATATATACCTATGTATATGTATAAGTTTTTAGTAGATGGAAATATGTCTTTTATAACTAATGATTATAATAATAAGAAGGCTAGTATTGATGATAAAAATACTTTACGTTATTTAGTTACAAAAAGTATACATTTTGAGTTTGATAAGGTATTAGGTAAGGGTATTTCTAATTTTGATGATAATTTGTATAAATTAGAACCATGGAATTGTGATGGGCTTGTTGATATTTCAAGTTTGGATAATCAGGAGTTTGTAATTTCTAAAGAGAATATATTATATGATGATAATTTGGATTTTATGAAAACTAAATGTTTAGATACTAGTATTTCTATTGTTAAAAATTCTATAAAACATCAAGAGAAAAATTTAAATAGTAAAGATATTACTATTGATTTAGAAAAGAAGGATAGTATTTTAGTGCCTGTTTTTGTTATTGTTATGAAATATAAAGGTAATAATTATACTTATTTAATGAATGGACAGTCTGGAAAAGTTGTTGGTGATGATGTTGTTGGAATTAAAGAGTCTATTATATTTGTTATTTTATTATTTATAGGTTTTTTTGTAATAGCAACAATAATTATGTATTTTGGATATGAGGTATTTTAGATGAAAAAGGTTATATTGTTTATTGTTTTATTTTTATTTACTATATTTGATGTTTATGCTAGTGATAATTATGAGATTAGAACTGAGGATAATTATGGTGTTCCTGATTATATAGTAGTTACTGATGATAATAAGGAAGCTATTTTAAGTACACCTTTAGTTGATGCTGATGAGAAGATTTATGATTTTGCAGATAAGTTTTCTGTGAAGGAAGAGCAAAAACTATATAAGAAAGTTCAAGAATATATAAAAAATTATAATATGGATATGGTTATTGTGACTATAATGAATAATCCTAAAGATTCAGCTACTTCATATGGTCAAGATTTTTATGATTATAATTCTTTTGGTATTTCTGAGGGTCATGATGGTATTTTGTTATTATTTGATTTTTATTATGATAGAGTTTCTATAGTAACTACTGGTAAGGCTTCTGATCTTTATAATTCTAGAAGAATAAATTCTATAAAGAAGGATATAGCAAAATATATTATGGATGACTACTACTTGGCAGCTGTTGCTTTTATTGATAGTTCTTCTTCTTTTGCTGATATTGGTTATACTTTAGAGGATGGGTCTGAGCCTAAGTTGACAGGTATTAAATTACTTAAGAGTTTACCTTGGACAGGTATTATTACTTTTTCTGTGTTTGCAGCAATAATTTTAACATTTATTTTAATACATAATAAGACAAATTATGTTATGAATACTTCATATAGGAAATACTTTGTTAAAGAAAATAGTAAGATGACAGTTGTTAGTGAGACTCTCTTAAATGAAAATAATCAGATGTAGATGTATAAAAAACATCTTTTTTTTTCATAATTAAGGTATGAGAAAGAAGGGTTAAATTTGACAAAACACTATAAATCTGGTAGAATATATAACTGTCACGTGAACAAAGAGGTGTTAGAAATGTTTTATGACAAACAACAAGCTATAAATGCTTGTTTGGAAGATCCATCCCTGATTTTTAATCTTATTAAACATGGATACTATGATGTGGTTGAGACTTTAATTGATAAAAATAAGATTGATGTAAATATTTGTGATGGTGCTTTAAATGATGTTGTTACAAGATTATTAAAAGCTAAGCAATATGATTTAGTACTTCGTTTGATGAATAAAAGAAGTTGGAATATTAATCATCAAAATGTTGAAGGTGATACATTTGCTCATATTCTAGTTTCTGATAATTCTGTTGCTACAATAAAAATATTAGAGCAACTTGTTAAGAAGAAAAACTATCTTCCTAATATTAAGAATAATAAGGGAGAAACAGTATTAGATAAAGCAATTAAGAGTAACTATATTTGTTGTGCATTTAAAATTTTAGAAGATAAGAGATTTAATAATATTGATATTTCTTCATTTAAAAAGTTATGTAATGCATGCATTAATAATGTTTACTATGGTAAGTATTCTAAGCTTAATAATTTAGAAGTTATTGTTTTAAACTTGGAAAAGAAAGAACTTATGCCAAGTATGACTAGACTTTTAGATATTATTGTTGAACGTTTGGATGAAATTAAGAGTGAATTAATTAAAAAGAATGGTTTTAGTACTTTAGAACAAATAATTAATTCTTCTATTGAAGCAACTGCTTAGTTGCTTTTTTTTTCTTAATAAGTTATTATATTTAGGAATGGATGTGATTGTATGCATTTACCAAGTTATAAAGATGCTAGACGTAGAGATGATAAAAATTATAAGAGAGTTGATTTTGAATTTGATAGTAAGATTAAGAATAAATATGCAGGTAAGACTTTTTATTTAAAGACTTATGGTTGTCAGATGAATGAACATGATAGTGAGAATATAGAGGCACTACTTGTTAATCTTGGATTTTCTAAAGTTGATAATTATGATGATGCTGATTTGGTTCTTTTAAATACTTGTTCTATTAGGGAAAATGCTCATAATAAGGCTTTTGGTATGCTTGGAAGATTAAAACATTTAAAAATGAAGAAGAAAGATTTAATTGTTGGTCTTTGTGGATGTATGGCTCAGGAGGCTTCTGTTGTTTCTGAAATTATGGAAAAGTATCGTTGGGTAAATTTTGTATTTGGTACTCATAATATGTATCAATTGCCTAATATTATTGATAAGGCAATAGAAGAAAATAAGCAACAAATAGAGGTTTTTTCTAAAGAAGGTGATTTAGTAGAAGGATTACCTGTTATTAGAGAAAATAATTATAAAGCTTATGTTAATATTATTTATGGTTGCAATAAATTTTGTACATATTGTATAGTTCCATATACTAGAGGTAGAGAAAGAAGTAGAGCTAAAGAAGATATTTTAAAAGAAGTAGATGAACTAATAAAAGATGGATATAAAGAAATAACTTTATTAGGACAAAATGTTAATGCTTATGGAAAAGATTTGTATGATGACTATACTTTGGGTAATTTGCTTGAGGATATTGCTAAAAAAGATATACCAAGAGTTAGATTTATGACTTCTCATCCTTGGGATTTTACAGATTCTATGGTTGAGGTTATTGGTAAATATAAAAATATTATGCCTAGTGTACATTTGCCTGTACAATCTGGTTCTAGTAGAATTTTAAAGTTAATGGGTAGACGTTATACTAAGGAAAGTTATTTAGAGTTATTTTATAAAATTAAAAAGTTAGTTCCTGGCGTTTCTATTTCTACTGATATAATTGTGGGATTTCCTGGTGAAACAGAGGAGGACTTTTTAGAAACTTTATCTTTGGTTGAAGAGTGTAAATATGATAATGCATTTACTTTTATTTTTTCAAAAAGAGAAGGAACACCAGCTTGTTTATTAAAAGATGAGGTCTTGGAAAGTGAAAAAGAAGAAAGATTACAGAGACTTAATAAAGTAGTTAATAAATATTTTTTAGAAAATAATAAGAAATTAGAAAATAAAATAGTAGAAGTATTGGTAGAGGGAAAAAGTGAAAAAGAAAATATGTTTTTTGGATATACTGATACTAATAAACTTATTAATTTTACTTGCTCTAGAGATGTTGTTCCGGGTGATATTATAAATGTGTTAGTTACAGAAGCTAAGACATGGAGCTTAGATGGTAAAGCTTATGAATAAAGCTATAGATGAAGTTATTAATACTATTATAAATAGTAGTGATTATAAATCTTGTGTTGAAGTAAAGGAAAAGATGTCTTCTAATGAAGAGTTGGTTTCTTTAATTAATAAAATTAAAAGTTTACAAAAGAAATATGTTAATACTGATGATGAGAATATTTTAAAGGAATTAAATAAATTAGAGGAAGAACTTAATAGTATACCTATTTATGTTATTTATATGCAACATTTAGAAAAAGTTAACGAGATGATTAATTTAGTTAATGATGAATTAAATAATTATTTTTATGATGTTTTAAATAAATAAAATTACATTCTGTTTTGGAATGTAGTTTTTATTATGAGACTTTTATGAATTTTTAGATATTTTTGGTAATATTTCTAATATTTAGCATAAATTAGATTAGGAGGTTTACGTATGGCTAATTATAGAGAAATTGTTACTAAAGCTGTAATTGCGAAAGGAAAAAAACTTTTTTCTACTGATTGTGTTGTTAGTGTTTCAAATAGTCCTTCAACAATTTTAGGTTGTTGGGTTATTAATCATAATTTTACTGGTGTTAAATCTGGTGATAGTATTAAAATAGATGGTAGTTATGATGTTAATATTTGGTATTCTTATGATAATGATACTAAAACAGAAGTTATTAAGGAGACTAATAATTATAGTGAAGTTGTTCATTTAAGGGAAAGAGATGAAGATATTTCTTCTGAGGAGATAATTGTTAGGAGTTTAAAACAGCCTAGTTGTGTTAAAGTTGATATATCTGGTAATAATATTAATTATACAATTGAAAAAGAACTTGGTATTGAACTTGTAGGAGATATTAAAATGAAGATTGAAGCTAATGAAGAGGAAGAACCTTGGGATGAAATTGTTGAAGAAAGTAAAACAGAAGAAGATATTTCAAAGGAAATAGATGAAGTAAATGAGGAGTTCCTTCAAGGTGATGAATAAATTTTAGAATAACACTTGATTATATGGTGTTATTCTTTTATTGACTTTTATATTTTGTTTACTTAGAATATTACTTGGTGATTTTATGAGTGTTTTTAATGATATTAAAAGTATTATTGATATTTGTGAAAGACCTTATTTAGCTTCTAATGTTAGGATTTATCCTTGTACTAATGAGAATTTAGATTTTGTTTTTAGTTCTGTTGATTTTAAGGATAAAGAAGTTCTTAGTGTTTTGGCATCTTCTGATCAATTATTTTCGGCATATTATTTAAATGCTAAGAATGTTGATTCTTTTGATAGAAATAGATTTACTAAATATTATTATTATTTGCGTAAATGGTCTTTGATTTATGACTTGGTTGATATACCTAGTAATGTTAATCTTGGTGATTTATTAGGAAAGGTTTCTGTTTCTTCAGAGGAGGAATTTGATGCTTTAAGATTTTGGATGGAATTAAGTATGAAGCTTGATGATCCGTTAAGAAGCAAAATATTTTGGCCTGGTGCTTCTGTTGTTAGAAAGACAACGTACGGGTGTGATTTAAAAGGTATGAGTGATATTATTAAAGATAAAACTTTAAATTTTAGTAAGCTAGATTTTTTTAATTCTATTTCACTTGATAAGACATATGATATTATTGTTTTTTCTAATATTTTGGATTATGCATTTTCTATTGAAAGTTTAGCTATTTGTAGGGATAATTTATTAAATCATTTAAATGATGCTGGTTGTGTTGTTTGTAGTTATGTTTCGCAAAGAGATAGAAGTAAAACTAAGCATCAAGATGAAGTTTTTAAGAAGGGTTTTGATTTAATAGAAGGTCCTAGTTATCTTAGTTCTTTTAGAGAAGATGTTTATTATCCTGCTTCTTATGTTTACGTTAAAAAATGATGTTATAAAAAACTGGTTGACATCAACTGTTTTGTGCTATATAATAAGAACAGTTTATTTATGAAATGGAGGGAAAAAAATGGCTGTTAAAATTAGATTAACAAGAATGGGTGCTAAAAAGAAACCTACTTATAGAATTGTTGCTACTGACTCTAGAAGTCCAAGAGATGGAAAATATCTTGAATTAATTGGTATTTATCAACCTGTTGGAGAATGTGAAGTAAGAATTAATGAAGAATTAGCTATGAAATGGCTAAATAATGGAGCTATTCCAACTGATACGGTTAAAAGCTTATTTAGTAAAGCTGGTATTATGAAAAAATATGCAGATTCTAAAGTAAAGAAGGATAAGTAATATGGATTTAGTAACATTAACAGAAGAAATAGTTAAATCTTTAGTTAAAAATACCGAGGCAGTTAGTGTTAAGGAATTTCCTACTGAAGAAGATGATGTTATACTTATTCAAGTTATGATAGCGGAAGATGATATGGGAAGAGTAATTGGTAAGAATGGTAGAACAGCTAATGCTATTAGAACATTGATTCAAGCTAGTAGTAGTTTGAAGGATAATAAGTATGTTAAAATAGATATAGATAAATTTTAAGAGAGTGTTTATACTTTCTTTTTTTTTATGTTTGTTATATAATGATATAAAGATTATGTTGTTAGTAAATTATATGAAGATTATAATAGTATTTTGATATAATCTTGGTATTGATATTTGTATTAAAAAAGTAATTTTAGAATGGAGGATAAATATGAAAGTACGTGTTTTAAGTGCTATTGTAATGATATTGATTGCTTTTCCTTTATTAATTAAGGGTGGAGAAGTGTTTGCTGTTTTTATGGCATTACTTGCTGTTTTAGGTTTATATGAGTTGATTCATATTAGAGAGTCTGTGAGAAAATTTCCATTTTTGATAAAGGTATTTGCTTATCTTTTAGTTATATTTTTAGCTATGAATAATTTTAATTCAATTGAATTTGTTTGTAATATTGACTATAGAGTAATGTCTTTTGTAATTTTTGCATTTATAGCTTCTATGGTTTTTGTTAAGGATAGAGAAAAGTATGATTTTTCTGATGCTTTGTTTTTAGTAGGATCAGTATTATTTGTGGGTTTTAGTTTTAATTTGATGACTATAACTCGTAATTATGACATTAAATATATCATATACTTATTATTGATAACTACTATGACTGATTCTTTTGCTCTTTTTACAGGAATGTTTATAGGTAAAAATAAACTTGCTCCTAGTATTTCTCCTAAGAAGACAATAGAAGGTTTTATTGGTGGAGCAATTATGGGTACTTTTATAGCAACTTCATTTTATGTGACAGTTATTAGTCAGAGTGTACCATTGGTTTTGGTTATTTTTGTGACTTTATTCTTATCATGTGTTGGACAATTAGGTGATTTGGTTTTCTCATTTATAAAGAGGGAATATAATCAGAAAGATTTTTCTAATTTGATTCCTGGTCATGGTGGAATTTTGGATAGATTTGATAGCCTTATTTTTGTTGCGTTAGCATTTATTTTAGTTATTGGAATTATTTAGGAGGTAGTTATGAGCTTTATATTAAATTTATTGTTATTTATTGTTATTTTAGGATTTATTGTTTTAGTTCATGAATTTGGGCATTTTATATTTGCTAAAATAAATGGTGTTTATGTTTATGAATTTGCTCTTGGAATGGGTCCTAAAATATTTAGTAAAAAGGGTAAGGAGACAGAATATACAATTAGAGCTGTGCCGATAGGTGGTTTTTGTCAACTTGCTGGTGAAGATATTGATGAGGATGATGCTAAAAAGGTTCCTAAGAAAAGAAGACTGCAAAATAAAACAGCTTTTCAAAGATTTTTGATAATGTTTTTTGGAGCTGGAAATAATTTTATATCAGCAATACTTATTATCTTTTTAATTGGTTTATGTTTTGGTAGTACTTCTATGGATCCAGTTATTACTTCTGCTGAGAAAGGTTATCCTGCATATGAAGCTGGTCTTTCTTCTGGCGATTTGGTTAAAGAAATAAATGGACATAAAGTTACTTATGTAGATGATATTACTTTATATTTAGCTGTTAGTGATCCTAAAAAAAATACTACGATAAAAGTTGAAAAGAAAGATGGTAGTATTGAAACTTATAAATTTAAGCCTAAAAAAGTAAAAGAATCTGGTCAAGATGTATATCGTTATGGTATTAGTATGAAACAGAAGCAACAACATGGATTTGTTAATGCTTTAGTTTATACTGGAAAAAAGACGGCTTCTATTTTTAAACAGATGGCTATTACGGTTGGTTATTTATTTACAGGGCAAATTAAGTTGGATCAATTATCTGGTCCAGTTGGTATATATTCTGTTGTTGGTGAACAGAGTAAAGCAGGTGTTGCTAGTGTTTTATATTTAATTGCTTTCTTAAGTATTAATGTTGGATTTATTAATTTACTTCCATTACCAGCTTTTGATGGTGGGCATATATTATTTATAATTATAGAGAAAATAAAAGGTTCGCCAGTTCGTCCAGAGTTAGAGGCTAAGATACATACAATTGGGTTGATGCTATTAATGCTGTTAATGGTTGTTGTTACGATAAATGATATTTTAAGACTATTTTAAAGAAAGAATAGAGGGATTGATATGACTTTAGTTTACATTATTTTTGGTGGTATTTTAGTTGTTTCTTTTATAACTGGTGTAATTCTTACTTCTAAGGAACGTAAGAGAGATGTAGTTGTTAATGAAAATGTGCTTTGTGATAATTCTTCAAATGTTCCTAATACTATTAGTTCTACTATGAATAATGTTAATTCTGTTTCATCAGTTCCTACTTCTTCACCGGTTGTACCTAGTACTGTTACTTCTGTTAGTAATGTTACTACTAATGGTTTTGTTTCTAGTGTACCTAGTAATGATAATACTGTTAGTCAAGTAAATGTTGTTTCTAAGCCAGTAGCAGTTGAGCCTACAGTACCTGTAGTTAGTCAGCCTGCTGTTCAATATGCTGCTATTAAACCTGTTGCTGTTCATTCAGTAGAACCTGTTGTTAGTCAACCGGCGGTTATTCAAGCAACTGTTCCTGCACAGGATGCAAATGTAGCTACTACTTTGGTTTCTACTGTTTTAGATGATACGGGAGATGTTATTTAGATGAAGAAAGTTGCTAGTTTTTTTGTTTATATTTTTAGGATGACTCTAAAAGGGTTTTATTTTCTATGCTCTTTATTATCTAAAGGTTTTTTCTTTTATCCTAAACAGTTTTTTATCTTTTTGACTAAGGTATTTAAGGAAAATAAGTTTTTAAATAGAGTAGTTAAGCATTATGAAAAAAGACAGCTTCAGCCTGAGTTTTGTTTACTTATTATTTTATATTTTGTGGCTTTTTGTACTTTAACTAAAATTTTATATGTAAAGCCTGTTGATGTTGTTCATCATGATATTGATAATATTAATGATCAAGTTGAGAGTAAAGATACAGCTACAACTCTTACTGATTCTAGTGATAATAATGCTTCTTCTTTAGTTGTTTTTGAGGATAGTAACCCATATAGAAAGTTTGCTAAAACTGATTTAAATAGTGTTAATATTTTAGATTTAAAAAATAGTAATTCTGATACTGTTGCTTGGCTTAGTGTAGATGGTACTACTATTAATTATCCAATTGTACAGACTACAGATAATGATTATTATTTGAATCATTCTTATGATAGAAGTAAGAAAAAGACTGGTTGGACTTTTATGGATTATAGAAATAATTCTGATATGAGTGATAATAATACAATATTTTATGGACATAATTTATTTAATAAGACTGCCTTTGGTAGTATTTCTGATATATTTAGTGTTAACTGGCAAAAAAGTTCTAATAAATCAATTTTAGTAATTACTGAAAATAAGAAATATTATTATACAATATTTTCTGCTTATTATATTGAACCTGAAATTTATTATTTACAAAATGTATTTTATGATAATGATGAGTATCAAGAATTTTTAAATACGATTAGTTCTAGAAATATTTTAGATATTGATAATAGTGTTACTGTTAATGATAGAATAATTACGTTATCTACTTGTAGTGATGATAATACAGGAAGAAAAGTTGTTCATGCAAAATTAGTTGCTGTTTATTAAACCTAGTTATAGGTTTTTTCTTTCTTTAAATGTATATTATTGACAAACAATTGTTTGTATGATATTTTTTGTTTAGGCGTTTGCTTCTTTTAAGGAGGATGGTAATTTGATTATTGGTGTTTTAGTTGAGTTGTCAAATAAAAATATAGATAAAATTTTTGATTATTCTGTACCTAGTTCTATGATTTCTAAAATTAAGATTGGAATTAGGGTAAAAGTTCCGTTTGGAAGAATGGAATTAGAAGGTTTTATTGTTGAGATAAAAGACTGTACTGATGTTTTGGTTAAAGATATTTTAGCAGTTATTGATGATGAGGTTATTTTAAATGATGAATTATTAGAACTTGGTAAAGTTATGCAAAAGAATACTTTGTCTACTTTAATTAGTTGCTATCAGGTTATGTTGCCTAAGGCTTTAAAAGCTAAGAATGGTCATGTTATTAATAAGAAGATGGATGTTTATTATTATTTAAATGATAAAATTTCTGATTATTCAAAGTTAACACCATTACAACTTAAAATAGTTAATTTATGTTTAGAAAAGAAATTTGTTTTGAGGAAGGAACTTATTGAGATATCTCTTAGTGCTGTTAATACTTTGGTTAAAAGAAGTATTTTATTAGAGGAAAGACGAGAACATTATAGAATTAGTTATGATGAGATGATTTTGCCTAAGAAGAAACTTACTCTTGATCAGGAAAAAGTAGTGAATGAAGTTTTGAAAAATTCTGGTTATTGTACATATTTATTATATGGTGTTACTGGTTCTGGAAAGACGGAAGTTTATATGGAGTTGATTGAGGAGGCTTTAAATAAGGGTAAAACTAGTATTGTTTTAGTTCCTGAAATTAGTCTTACACCTCAGATGGTTTTGCGTTTTCAGAGAAGATTTGGTGATAATATTGCGGCTATTCATTCTGCTTTGTCAGAGGGTGAAAAATATGATGAATGGAGAAGAATTGTATCACATCAAGCAAAGATAGTTATTGGAGCAAGAAGTGCTATATTTGCACCTTTAGATAATATAGGTATGATTATTGTGGATGAGGAGCATAGTGATTCTTATAAACAGGATGATTCTAATCCTAGATATGATGCTAAAGATATGGCGATTGCTAGGGCTAAGTATCATGATTGTCCTGTTATATTAGGCAGTGCTACACCGTCTTTAGAGGCTTTTGCTAGGGCGGGAAAGGGTGTTTTTAAGTTGCTTGAATTACCTAATAGAATTAATGGTAAGAATTTGCCTAGTATAAAGATAGTCGATATGAATGAAGTGATGAAGAAGAATGCTTCAAATATGTTAGGTCATTTTTCTAAAGACTTATTAGAAGCAATTGATAAAAGATTATTAAAAAACGAACAGGTTATATTATTATTAAATAGAAGAGGGTATTCATCTTTTGTTACTTGTAAAAATTGTGGATATACATTTAAATGTCCTAATTGTGATATTACGCTTACTTATCATAAAACAAGTAATACTTTGCGTTGTCATTATTGTGGATATGGTACAAAAGTATATAAAGAATGTCCAGAGTGTCATGAAAAAGCAATTAATGATTTAGGTGTTGGTACGGAAAAAATTGAAGAGGAACTTAATAAATTATTTCCAAGTAGTAAAGTTTTAAGGATGGATTTTGATACAACTAGTAGAAAAGGTATGCATGAGAAAATGATTAAAGCATTTAAGAATCAGGAGTATAATATATTACTTGGTACGCAAATAGTTAGTAAAGGACTTGATTTTGATAATGTTACTTTAGTAGGTGTAATTAATGCAGATACAAGTTTAAATATTCCGGATTTTAGAAGTAGTGAGAATACTTTTTCTCTTTTAGCTCAGGTTGCTGGTAGAGCTGGAAGAAGTGATAAAGAAGGGGAAGTTATTATTCAGACTTTTAATCCGGATCATTATGCAATAAAGTATACTCTTAAGCATGATTATTTGGGATTTTATAAAAAAGAAATGTTTATAAGACGTGAGTTAAAATATCCACCATATTATTATATTTGTTATTTAAGAATATCTGGTAAAGATAATAATTATATTTTTGATGAGGCAAATAAAATAAGAAAAGTTCTTGATAAAGATTTAAATAATATAATTGTATTAGGTCCTTCTACATGTAATATTTTTAAGTTAAATAATATATATAGATATGGAATAATTTTAAAATATAAAAATATAGATAATTTAAGGGAAGTTTTAAATAAAATAATAGATCATTATAAAGATAATAATAAGTTAAAAATAGATATTAATTTTAATCCTAGTCATTTTTAAAAAAATATGTTATTCTATTAGTAGAATAGGGAGTTGTTCTTATGGGAAATAAGTTTTTTAATAATATAGTGAATCAAGATGATAATAATGTTACAAATGATTCTTGGACTAGTAATGAGGCAAATAATTATAATAGACTTGAAACTAATAAGAAGAATTTAGAAGAGTTTGATAAAGTTATGACTAATGCTTCTAAAAAATATGATTCATATTTAGATAGAAATAATGTTTTTGTTAAGATAGTATTATATTCTTTATTATTATTTATTTTGATAGGTTGTTTATATTATGGTATTTTATGGTTTGGTAATAATTAGTTTTTATTCTTAGGTTGGTGAAGTACTGGTGATGGAGCGTTTTTTCAGAAGAAGAGATGTTTTAGAATTTATAGATGAAATTATTTCTAATTCTATTTATTCTAAAAAGAAAAATAGTATTTATGATAGCTATGAAGTCTTTGTTGATTATGAAAAGGCTCTTTTTACTTTCTTTGATTCTATATATAAGTATTATATTATTATAGAGGATGATAGTTATTTTACTGATTATATTACACAGGTGAAGAAAATAATTAGAAAGTTTGACTCTTTTAATGATATAGATGATGGTATTAATAAAGTTCTTGGTAAGTTTTGTGCTTTAAAATTGGGTTTTTCTGATAGGGAAGAATTAGAGGCTAAAGAATTTATTATAAAATATGTTTATAATAGGTATATTGTTAATGGATATGTTTTTCATGGCTTTTCAAGTGTTTATAAAAATGATATTTCTAAATATGGATTAGTTCCAGAAGAATATCATCATATGTATGATAAATTTAATGAAGTTAATAAGATATTTGAAAAACATGGTTTATATAATGTACTTGGAAAAAATTTTAATGAAAAAAGGGTTTGTTTTACTGATAGTTTTTTACTTGCTTGTTTTTATGCTTATTCGGCACCTATGTATTTTTATAGATTGTTAGGATGTAATAGTTTTGAGTTAAAAGATTATGATGATATAGCATATTTTAATGGTAATTATTTTTCTTGTTTTAATAATTTAAGTTTACTTATGAGAAAAGCAAAGCTTTCTGATTATGAAAAGAAATTTGTTATTAAAACTTGTTTTGATGAATGGAAGTTACTTAAGAGTGATAATGTTAATGTTAGTATTTTGGCTGTTAAAAGAAGTTTAGTTTGTCGTGATGAAATAAAAAGAATTGATAATATTATTAATAATTGTTCTTCGTGTGATTTAGCTATTTCTATTGGTAAAATATTTAGTCATTGTAATAATGAAATTATTATTACTGATAAGATTAGTAGTAAAGATATTAAATTTATTAATTTAAATAATTATAAGGAATTAAATAATATTAGAAATAAGAGATTTAATGATATAAAAAATAGACAAAATAGTTATAATAATGATAAAATAATTAATGCCTATGGTAAAGTCTCTATTTTGATGATATTAGGTTCTATACTTGTTACCTTAGGTGTTATAGCAACAATTTTGATGTTTTATAAAGGATGATGATGATGAAGAGTAGTTTAAAAGTTGTTTTCATGGGTACGCCTGTTTTTGCTGTTAAAGTTTTGGAAGGATTAATTGATAATTATCAAGTTGTTGGTGTTGTTAGTCAACCTGATAAAAGAGTTGGAAGAAAAAAAGAGCTTGTTAATACTCCAGTTAAAGAATGTGCTATAAAACATGATATATTAGTTTTACAGCCAAGTAATATAAGAAAAGATTATGATAAAATATTAGAATTAGAGCCTGATATTATAATAACTTGTGCTTATGGGCAAATTATTCCTAAGGAGATATTATCTTATCCAAGACTTGGTTGTATTAATGTTCATGCTTCGTTACTTCCTAAATTAAGAGGTGGAGCACCTATACATAGGGCTATTATTGAAGGATATGATGAAACTGGTATTACTATAATGTATATGGATGAAAGAATGGATACTGGTGATATTATTGAAACTCGTAAAATAGATATTTTAGATAGTGATGATTTAGAATCTTTACAGAATAAGCTTAGTGTACTTGGTAAGGAGTTATTATTGGATACTTTACCAAGTATAATATCTGGTACTAATAAGAGAATAAAACAAAATGAAGATGAAGCTACATATGCATATAATATTAGTAGTGAAGAAGAACATTTGGATTTATCTAAAAGTAGTAGAGATGTTTATAATCAAATAAGAGGCTTATCTCCTGAACCTGGTTCATATTTATTACTTGATAATCAAGTGTTTAAGATATATAAGGCTATTATTAGTGAAAATAAATTTGATGATAAAAAAATAGGTGAAGTAACAGGTCTTTATAAGACTGGTATTGGTGTTATGTGTGCAACAGGAGAAATTATTTTTACTGAGGTTAAACCTTTTGGAAAGAAAAAGATGAGTGCTTATAGTTATATAAATGGATTACATGATAATAGTTTATTTGGTAAGGTGTTTAAGTAAATGAAGAAAATATTTGAAAGTTTAAAGAAGACTAATAATTATGTAAAAGAATTAAAAAAGACAGATAAGGGTAAGGCTATTTTGTTTTTTGGTTTTTACTTTGTCTTTTTTTTAGTAATAGCAGTGTTTGCTAGAAGTTTTTCTGGAGGTAGTTATCAGGAGAGTGATAATTATACAAAAAAAGATAAAATTTCTTTTGATATGATAGAAAAAGCTAATTATAAGTTTTACTATAATATTCAAATAGATAATACTGTTTATAATTATTCGGGTTTAAAGAAAGATGATAAGGAACTATTTACTTATAGTGTGGATACTTTTACTTTGGAATATTATAAGCGTGCAGAAAGTTATTTTAATAAAGAAAATGATATTTGGATAAAAAGTGATAATCCATATTTATTTAGGGAGTTTTTAAGTATTGATAGTTTAAATAATATTTTTGTTGATGCTACTTATATTTCTAAAGAAGAGTTTGATAATGGAGAGGTTATTTATAATTATATGATCTCTACAAATAGTATTATTAAAAAATTAGAAAATATTAATACTGATATAGATGAGATACCTAATACTTTCTCTGTTGTAGCTAATTCTTCTGGGGATGTTTATAAGATAGAAATGAATTTAAATAGTTATGGAAAATATAAGGGAATTTGCTTTGAGGAGTTTTCTATTATACTAAATTATAGTGATTTTAATAATTCTTCAGAAATTGTTAGTCCAATTGATTAACAATTCTTTTTCTTTTATTAATAAGTATTGTATAATAGTAATAGATTGTTAGGTGATGTTATTTTGAATATTTATGGATTAACTTTAGAAATGTTAGAAGATTATTTTGTTGAACTTGGTTCTAAAAAGTTTCATGCTGATCAGTTGTTTTCTTGGTTATATGAAAAAAGAATTCATGATTATAATGAAATTACTAATATAAAGAAAGATTTATTAGAAAAGGTTTCTAATGATTATAGTATAGATAGATTAAAAATAGTTAATATAGAAAGGGATACTGATGTTTGTAAATACTTATTTGAACTTAGTGATTCTGAACATATTGAGGCTGTTTTAATGAAACATGATTATGGTAATAGTGTATGTGTTTCTTCAGAAGTTGGTTGCAACATGGGCTGTAGGTTTTGTGAGTCTGGAAGAAGAAAGAAAGTTAGGAATTTAGAAGCTTATGAAATGGTTTTACAACTGTTAATGATAGAAGAAGATTTGAAAATGAGAATTAGTCATGTTGTAGTTATGGGTATTGGTGAGCCTTTTGATAATTATGATAATTTAATTAAGTTTTTAAAAATTATTAATCATCCTAAGGGTATGGCTATAGGTGCTAGACATATTACTGTTTCTACTTGTGGAATTGTTCCTAAAATAAAGGAATTTAGTGAATTAGATTTACAGTTTAATTTAGCTATTAGTTTGCATGCTCCAAATAATGAAATTAGAGATAAGATTATGCCAATTAATAAAGTTTATTCTTTAGATGTACTTATACCTGCTTTAAAGAATTATTATAATAAGACTAATAGAAGAATTACATTTGAATATGTATTATTAGAGGGTATTAATGATAGTGTAGAATGTGCTTTGGAACTTAGTAATTTAGTTAAAGGTATGAACTGTTATATTAATTTAATTCCTTATAATGAAACAAATAATTTAAATTTTAAGAGAAGTAGTACTATTCAAATTATGAAATTTTATGATATACTTAAAAAGAATAATATTAGTGTTACAATTAGAAAAGAATTTGGTAGTAAAATAAGTGCTGCTTGTGGACAACTTAGAAGTAAGAAGGAGGAAGTATGAGATCATTTTATTTAACTGATGCTGGTAAAGTAAGAGATCACAATGAGGATAGCGTTATTATCATAAAAAATAGTGATAATGAATATTTAATGGCTATTGCTGATGGTATGGGTGGTCATTCTGCTGGAGAAGTTGCAAGTTCAATAGCTATAAGTTATTTGGGAAAACATTTTAAAGAAACTTTTATTCATTTGAATAAAGTTAGTGCTATAAATTGGATTAGAGATGCTGTTGATGAAATAAATACTTTGATATTTCAATATGAAAAGACACATCCAGAGAGTAAAGGTATGGGTACTACTTTAGTACTTGCTGTTTATACTAAAGATTATTTATTATTTGGTAATGTAGGTGATTCTTCTGGATTTGTATTGAAAGATGATGAGCTTAGAAAAGTTACTTATGATCATACTTTAGTTAATTTGTTAGTTAGTGCTGGTGAACTTACTAAAGAGGAAGCTTATACACATCCTAAGAAGAATGTTTTAATGAAAGCACTTGGGGCTTCACTTAGTGTTGATGTAGATATATTTGAATGTGATATGGATATGAATATTAGGGAAGTATTACTATGTAGTGATGGACTTACTAATATGTTGGATAAAGAACAAATAGAGAAAGTTTTACTTAGTAATGGTAGTGTAGAAGAAAAAGTAGAGAAACTTATTAAAAAAGCGAATAATCGTGGGGGTACAGATAATATTTCGGTTGCTTATTTGACTTTAGAAGAAGAAGGTGACAAATAGTGATTACGAAAGGGCAAAAGATTAATGATCGATATGAAATAATTAGATCAATTGGCGAAGGTGGTATGGCAAATGTTTATTTAGGATATGATACTATTCTAGATAGAAATGTTGCGATAAAAGTTTTACGTGGAGATTTATCTAATGATGAGAAGTTTGTAAGAAGATTTCAAAGAGAAGCTTTGTCTGCATCATCACTTGCTCATCCTAATATAGTTGAAATGTATGACGTTGGTGAGGATAATGGACTTTACTATATAGTAATGGAATATATTGAGGGAAAGACTTTAAAACAGTTACTTAAAAAACGTGGTACTCTTACTTTGTCTGAGGCTATTGATATAATGTTACAACTTACTGATGGTATGGCTCATGCTCATGATTCATATATAATTCATAGGGATTTAAAGCCTCAAAATATTATGATTAAAGATGATGGACAAATTAAAATTACTGATTTTGGTATTGCA
>CAZIFN010000013.1:17250-25348 GCA_964538205.1 uncultured Mycoplasma sp. | reverse complement strand
AACTGATGAGATGAATCTTGCTCGTGTTGAATAATCCTTTGGAGGCATGTTATGTATTCTAGAAATGCCTACTAGGGATGAATGGATTATTGAGCTTGTTCCTAGTGTTTGGGATAGTGATCCTAAAAGATTAATTGGTGGTAAGTTACAGATACCAGGTAATATGTGGTATATTGGTACTATTAATAATGATGATTCTACTTTTGCTGTTACTGATAAGGTATATGACCGTGCTATGCCTATTGATATTAATGATAAGGGACAAATATTTGAACCTATTGATACTGATTCTATGAATATTAATAGTTCTTATTTGGAAGAGCTATTTAGACAAGCGAAAGAAAGGCATCCTTTAACAGAGGAAATGTCTAAGAAGATAGATGAAATGGATGATTATGTTATTAAACATTTTAGAATTGCCTTTGGTAACCGTATTGTTAAACAAATGAAAGATTTTGTTGCTACATATGTAGAATGTGGTGGTAGAGAAGTTGATGCAGTTGATTATTATATAGCTAGGAAAATATTACGTAAATTTGAACAGTTAAATTTAGCTTATATAAGAGATGAATTAGATGGGTTTGTTGATTATTTAGATAAGACTTTTGGTAAAGAAAACTTTAATGAGTGTAAGGAATATTTATTACGTTTGAAGAAAATGGTATAGGAGGTAGAATTATATGACTGATACTAATGTTGATGTTGATTTGGAAGATTTAAAGAATGATTCATTTATGAATCATCTTAATTCTACTTTACTAGTTCAAAGGGATTATGAACTTCATGAATATGATTATACTTGGTTAGATATTATTGAAGATGTTTTACCTTATCTTGATAATATTATTCGTAATCCTAAACGATTTATTATTAATGAGGAGGATATTGTTAAAGTTGAGTTATCTAAAAAGATTACTGTTGAAAGTGTTATTCATTTAACCCAACATACTAATTTAATTCAAGATTATAATCAAAAAACTGGTGATGTAAAGCCTACTAAGGTATTAAATATTAATAAGGAAGAAAGTTTAGATACTTATGAAAATAGATTTATTTATACTTTGATTAATAATTTAAGGGCTTTTTATGAGCAACGGGTTGAGCTGACTGGTGCTAATTCTTTTTATAAGGATATTAAAAATATAAAGTATGAGGGTAATTCTAAGGTAGGAAATGAAAATATTAATTTTTCTTTAGTTATTAATTCTAATAATCAAAATATTAAGGAAGTAGATTCTAGTGAATTATCTTATGCTGAAAGACTTGCTAAAATAAAGATTCAACTTGATGGTTTCTTTGGTAGTGAATTAATGACTACTCTTAATAGACTTCATGTTGAAAAGGTTCGTTCTCCTATTAGAAAGACTAATGTTATTTTGAAAAATCCTAATTTTAGAAAAGCTGAGGAGTTATGGAATTATATTCAAACTTATGTTAATAAGGATAGGAATGAAGTAGATAAGAAAAATTATTATGATGATGGTAATTTAAAGGATGAATATAATCAAGCTATTTTAATGACTTATATTGCTAATAAGGCTTTAGCTAATTCTAGTGAGAAGTTAAGTGAAAATACAATGCTTTCTAATGTTATTGATCGTCTTATTTCTAATTTACTTGATTCTTCAGAAGATTTAACAGAGGATGATTTGAAAAAGATATTTATTGAGCAGATTAAAAAGACTAAGTTAAATAATAATAATAAGCGTAAAGTTATTTTAAGGATTCTTAAAGATAGAATGAATAAGGATAAAGATAAATTAATTAATGATTTTTCTTTACTGGAAAGGGTGTAAGATGGAGAAATTATTAAATAATAAGGTTTTTAAAATTGTATATGGTATTATTAAATACTTTGTTATTGCTTTTTTAGTTATATATTTATTATTTGTAATTGTTCAGCGTTTTACAAATAATTCTAGTATTTTAGGTTATCGTATGTTTACTATTGCTACAGGTTCGATGGAACCAGTATATAATATTAATGATGTTATTTTAGTTAAGGATATTTCTCCAAGTACTTTGAAGGTTGGAGATGATATTGCTTATTTAGGTAATAGGGATGCTGTTGATGGTTTGGTTGTTACTCATAGAATTATTAGGATTGAGACCTTTGAGGATAATAAGGTACATTATACTTTAAAGGGTGTTAATAATGAAAATGAGGATCCTAGTATTACTGAGGATCAGATACTTGGTAAAGTAGTAGGTAAAGTTTATATTGTTAATTTTATTAATCATGTTGTTAAGAATATATACGGATTTTTCTTTTTAGTATTTTGTCCTTTAGTTTTAGTTATATTTTTAGAAATTGCTGATACTATTATTGATGCTAAGGTAGAGAGAAATGAATTGCGTTTAATTGAAAAAGAAAAATTAAAAGGTGATGATTTAGAAGGTGAAGAAGAAATTATTTAAAAAAGATGTTAGTAGAGTATATAATAATCTTCAAAGTCAAAGGAAAAAGATTAAAAGAAAAAGTATTTTTATGGCTTTGTTTGTTTTAGGTGTTAATGCTTATGCTTGGTTTGTATTTGTTTCTAGTGCTAGTCTTAATATTAGATCTAATGTTATTTCTTGGGATGTTAGTTTTTTAGATGAAAATTCTGAGGTTAAGGACTTAGAAATTATTACTGCAGATTTATATCCAGGAATGAATACTTTTAAGAAAACTATTAAGATACAAAATAATAGTGATTTAAGGGCTAAGTTTGAAGCTAATATTGATAGTATTAGTCTTTTAGGAAAGAATTCTGATACTACTATTAGTAGTTATGATGAGGCTGTTGATTATTTAGAAAATACTTATCCTTTTATTGTAAATATTAGTTATTCTAAGGATATTCTTGAGAAAAATGATTCTATGGATTATGTAATTACTATTGATTGGCCATTTGAAAAGGATGATTCTATGGCTAGGGATTATTATAAACTTACTAATCAGTATGAATTTGATTCGTCACTTGTTTATTATAATTTAGTTAATGGTAATTATGTTGATAGTAATGTAACTTCTTCTAATTTTTCAGCAAATAGAGGTAATCTTTATTTGGAGAAAGATGATATTGATAGTTATCTTGGTTATAATTGCAAAAAGTATAAAGAATCATCTTCTGCAAGTTGTTTTAAATTTCATTTAGTTTTAAAAGTTACGCAAATTAGTGAATAATAAAAAGTGCTTTCTAGGCACTTTTCTTTTGTGAAAATTTAATTTTAGCAGCGATAATGGCTTGTGATGTTTCATCTATTGCAACGTTTGTATCTTCTTTATTATTCATA
This sequence comes from uncultured Mycoplasma sp., assembly GCA_964538205.1. Lineage (GTDB taxonomy): Bacteria > Bacillota_I > Bacilli_A > RF39 > UBA660 > CAG-877. The sequence goes on along the minus strand of CAZIFN010000013.1, from coordinate 22,069 downwards.
ATATTATCTTCTTCATCATACCATTGGAAGTATAATCTTATTTTTGTTTCTTTTGTATTATGTATTATTTCACCTGAAATAGTAGTGTTTTCATCTATAGCAGTTATAGTATTTTCATCATCATTGTTAGAAGGGTTTATGGTGTAACCGGTTGTTTTTAAATCTTCAATTTTATTCTCTTTTGAAATGGCTATTTCAATTTCGTATGTAAAGTTTACATCTACATTCGTTGCATCAATAATAATATCACAGTATCCTTTAGATCCAGGAGCAATTACGGAATCTTTAGTATATTCATTACCTTCAAATTTAGGAATGATACTACTAGTTAAGACTGATTTGTTTTGTACTTCTTCATTATTTATTTTTATATTCCATTTAGCAATCTCTAAATTAATATCACCAGTTATTTGTTTTCTATATTTAGCTAAAGATGATTGAAAAAGATAAATAAATGAGAATGATACAACAATAATAAATATTAAAATGAAACGAATGTCTTTATTTATATTTTTCATATTATCACCAAGTATATTTTATCATAAAGAAATTAATTATTAAAGTAAAAATATGTTATTATATTCTTGGGTGATTATTATGGATTTAAAAGATCAGTTTAAGTTATTAGTACTTGGTTATTATGGTATGTTATATTTAGATGATTATGATTTAAAAGTGTATGTATTAAAAGATATAAAAGAATATATTGAATGTTTTATAAGAGATAATCCAATTGATAATTTTAATTATAAAGAAATGGCTTTAAAATATGAAAGTGAAAGTAGTAAGAAGACGAAGTTACAAGATACTTTACTAGTTTTACATAAGATTAATGCTCCTATGGAATTAGTGCTTTTAGTAAAGAAATATATTAAAGAAGAAGAAAATGCTTTAAAAAATAGAGATTTGTAAATATTGTTTTTACATTTCTTTTTATTTAGTTTATAATATATGGTATTTAGAGAGGTGGTTTAGTTTGAATATATTAATTTGGTTTATTTATTTATGTTTTTCTTTATTACTTGTTTATAGTAGTCATTATTTTAGAAAAAAGTATTCTTTAACGAAAGTTCAAATGATAATTTTTTCAGTTTTATTTATTTTACTTATTTCGGGATGTGCATTAAGACTTGGTTTTAATAGAGTGACTGAGAATATATTTATTGTAATTATTTTTAAATTTATATTGGAATTTGTTTATAAAGTTTATTATTTAGATGAAGATGTTTTTAATAATAATATTATTAAATGGTATATTACTGAGATAATAGTTGTTTTTATAATTAATCAAGAATTTATAAATAAGGTTGATGATGTTTTTTTGTCGGGTAATGATTTAAAGATAATTATTTGGTTACTTCTTGGTTTTTGTGTTTATAAATATTTAAAAGATGATAATGTTAAGGAACATTCTTTTGAAAAGAGAAGTATTTCTTTAGAGAAGGTTTATGTTAGTTATGCTAAATTTAAGCTTAATTATGGTGAAGAGATAGAAGTAAAAGATTCTTCTTTAAGACTTATTGTTTATAGTATTATGATTTATTCTGATTTTAATAGACCTAAGTTTTTAAGAAGATTAGATAATTTTATTTTTAAGATAACTTTAAAACCTAGAAAACTTGGTATTATGCAAGTGACTTCGAAAAAATTTATTACTGATTATGATAGTATTTTATTGGTATGTAAAAAAATAGATAAGTTAAGTGTAAAGTGTAAAACTAGTAAGAAGGATAATTATAAAGAAATATTTAAAATGTATGATAAAGATAATTGTGAGATGTTAAATTATATATATGAGGGTTTGAATAAGTTTTGTAATTTATAATTCTTTATTTTCAAAATTTATAAATTATGGTATATTTTTACTGTAAGGTAGGTTATTTGTGTGAAAAAGAAGAATAAAATTATTATGTTTTTGATTATTATTTTTGGATGTTTTTGTTGTACTGCTTGTGTAGGTGATGTGACAAGAGGTATTAGACATGCTGGTTTTACTTTGTCTGATAATGAATTTGTTTGTGATTTATTGGTTTCTAGTAATAGTGAAGATACAAGTTCTGAGAAGATTAGATATTTGACTTCTTCAAAGGCAATTACAGAGTCTGGAAAAGTATATGATATTTCTTTGGGACAGATTTTTTCTAATAAGCAGAATTGTAAAGAGTCAGATTTTACTAAGAGAGTGGTTGCGATTATTGATGATAGTGTTGTTAAAGGGGCGGATGGTAAGTATTATTATTTAAATAGTCAAGGTGATACAAAGATGTATGCTGAGGTTAGTGAAAATGATCAAGCGTACAGTATATATAATATTTTATTTTCTGATGCATCAATAAGAAAAGTTATAACTGTTGATGGAAATTCAGGACTTTATTTAGCGTTAAAGAGTGATGGAAATATTTATAAGTTGATAATTACTAGAAGTGATTCAAAGGCTCCTTATAGTTTAGCTGGTAGTGATATTGCTTATAGTAAGGGAAGTTATGGGGAAATTATTGATTTTAATATTGATAATAATAATGTATCTACTTATATATTAACTACGGATAGAATTTATAGAAGTATTAGAACTAATAGTGATGAATGTAGTAAATATGCTGACATTGAGTGTAAGTATGAGCTTAAAGAGGATGTTGATTTAGCTAAGTATTCAGATTATATTTTAGGTTATACAGGTCAAACTTTGATTACTACTTATGGAAAAGTATTTACTGTTAGTTAGATAGGAGTGATGATATGTTACTTGCTGATGATTGGGAAGATTATGAACTTATAGATGCGTCTTCTGGTATGAAGTTGGAACGTTGGAATAATATTTATTTACTTAGACCTGATCCACAAGTTATATGGGATTCTTGTGATTTACTTACTAAATATCATGATAAGATTTCTTCTGTTTATTATAGAAGTAATAAGGGTGGAGGACATTGGGATAATTTACGTAATATTCCTTCTAGTTGGAATGTAAAATATAAGAATTTAACTTTTAATATTAAACAGATGGGTTTTAAACATACTGGTCTTTTTCCTGAGCAAGCAGTTAATTGGAATTTTATGATTAATAAGATTAAAAATTCTAAAAGAAAAGTTAAAGTTCTTAATTTGTTTGCTTATACTGGTGGGGCTAGTGTTAGTTGTCTTTCAGCCGGGGCTCATGTTACTCATGTTGATTCTTCGAGAGGAATGGTTGATTGGTGTAAGGAAAATGTTAGGTCTTCTTCTTTACCAGAAAATGAAATTAGATATATTGTTGATGATGTTTTAAAATTTGTACAGAGAGAAATTAGAAGAGGTAATAAGTATGATGCCATTATTATGGATCCACCTAGTTATGGACGTGGTACTTCTGGTGAAGTTTGGGACATTGAAAAGAACTTAAATTATTTAGTTAAATTATGTTGTGAACTTCTTAGTGATAAACCTTTATTTTTCTTAATTAATTCTTATACTACGGGTCTTTCTTCTTTTGTTCTTTCGAATATTTTAAATTTGACTGTTAATGTAAAATATAAAGGTAAGGTTACTTCTGGTGAAGTTGGTATACCTATTAAGAATACTGGTTTAGTACTACCTTGTGGTATTTATGGAAGATGGGAAAGTAATGAATAGGATTAATGTTTTATATGAAGATAATCAGATAATAGTTGTAGAGAAGCCAGTTAATATTTTAAGTCAAGCTGATTCTACAGGGGATTTGGATTTACTTTCTATTGTGAAAGAATATGTTAAAAAAAAATATAATAAGCCAGGTAATGTTTATATTGGTCTTATTCATAGATTGGATAGGCCTGTTGGTGGAGTTATGGTTTTTGCTAGAACTTCTAAGGCAGCGGCTAGACTTAATAAGGAACAATTAGAACATGGTTTCAATAAGAAATATTTAGCTGTTGTTGAAGGTATTATGGATGTTAAAAAGGGTAGATTTATTGATAAGCTAAAAAAACTTGATAATGGTAATACTATAGTGTCAAATGATGGTAAAGAAGCTATTTTGGAATATGAAGTTTTGGAAGAAAATCATAAAACTAATCGTAGTTTAGTGTCAATTAAGTTGTTAACGGGAAGACATCATCAAATACGTGTTCAATTTGCAAGTAGAGGACACTTCTTGTCTGGTGATTGTCGATATGGTCCTTTTAAAAAGGGACAGTTAGCATTATTTGCTAGTGAATTAGAGTTTACACATCCTGTGTCAAAAAAGAGAATGAAATTTGTGCTTAAGAAACCTAATAGTTCATACTGGACAGAATTTACAATGTAAAAAAGTGTATATAAAACAAAAAGTTTGCATTTGTAAATTTTTTTTGTTATTATATTTATAGATTAGAATAAAGGGAGTTATATTTATGCTTATATTATTTGATTTAAATTTAGAATGGTTTACTTCTGTTCCAGGATTATTAATGACATGTGGAGTTCTTTTATTACTAGTTGGTTTGATTTTATGGCTTATTACTAATGTTAAGGGTAAGAAAAAGAAAAATCCATTACAAGAGACTACTAGTACTGAGGCTGCACCTGTTGTTAATGATACTCCTGAAGTTAATAATAACGCTGTAGCTGTTACTCCTACAGCACCTGTTACTACTGATGTGGTTGCTCCTGTTGCACCGACTGTACCTGCTGTTGCTACGACTGAAGTTGTTGCCCCAGTAGTTGAGCCAACTGCTCCAGCAATGCCAGTAGTAGAAGCTGTTCCAGTAGTTGAGACAGTTGCACCAGCAATGCCGGTAGTAGAAGTTCCTCCTGTAGTTGATGCTGCACCTGTTGTTGTTGAGGCTGTAGCTCCAGTAGTTGAGCCAGTTGCACCAGCAATGCC
>CAZIFN010000013.1:0-17150 GCA_964538205.1 uncultured Mycoplasma sp. | reverse complement strand
GTAGAAGCTCCTCCTGTAGTTGATGCTGCACCTGTTGTAGTTGAGGCTGTAGCTCAAGTAGTTGAGCCAGTTGTTCCAGCAATGCCAGTAGTAGAAGCTACTCCTGTAGTTGAGGCTGCACCTGTTGCAATAGAACCTGTAGCTCCAGTAGTTGAGCCAGTTGCTCCAGCAATGCCAGTAGTAGAAGCTGCTCCTGTAGTTGAGGCTGCACCTGTTGCAATAGAACCTGTAGCTCCGGTAGTTGAGCCAGTTGTTCCAGCAATGCCAGTAGTAGAAGTTACTCCTGTAGTTGAGGCTACACCTGTTGCAGTAGAACCTGTCGCACCTGCTCCTGTTATTTATGGTGGAGCAAGTCCTGCAGTATCAAATTTAGATTTACAACAGAATCAAACACATCAAATTTATGGTGGAGCTAATCCATTAGAAAATACACAATCTATTCCAATTATGGAGACACCTGCTGCTCCTGTTGTTCCTACTGAATCTTTAGTAGTTGAAGCAGAATCTCCAGTTATGCAACCTGTTGCTGTTGATACTGTTCAACAATAATAAATATAAATTTTTAACTATAAAGTAATTTATAGTTTTTTTTTTGCTTTTGTTGTTGCAAATTCTTATGCATGTTATAATTATGTTATGTATATATAAAAGTCGTGCTTTTTTGTGATATAATATTTTTAGGAGGTTTTTGAATGAAGAAAGTTGCTATTTTGTCATTACATCTTGGTTATGGTGGAATAGAAAAGTCTATTACTGCTTTAGCTAATTTGTTAGTAGATAAATATAAAGTAGAAATCATTACTACTTATAAATTATATGATAAACCAGTTTTTACTTTAAATAATAAAGTAAAAGTAAGATATTTAATTGAGGACTTGAAACCTAATCGAAAAGAAGTAAAATCTGCAATTAAAAATAGAAAATTTATAACGGCAATTAAAGAAGGTTTTAAAAGTATTAAAATTTTAAAATTACGTAGAAAAACTATGATTAATTATATTAAAAATAGTGATGCTGATATTATTATTTCTACTAGAGATATTTTTAATACCTGGTTAGGTGATTATGCTCGTTCTGATGTATTAAAAATTGGATGGGAACATAATCATTATCATGATGATTATAGATATGCTCGGAATGTTGTTAGATCTGCATATTATTTAGATTATTTTGTTTTGGTATCAGAGCCTTTAAAAGATTTTTATGAAAGACGTTTGATAAAATCTGGATGCAAGTGTGTTTTTATTCCTAATATTATTGATAATATTCCTAAGAGAACTTCAGAGCTTACTGAAAGAAGACTTATTTCTGTAGGAAGATTATCACCTGAGAAAGGTTATATTGATTTGGTTAAGATATATTCTGTTCTTTTAAATAATCATCCGGATTGGGTTTTGGACATAATTGGTGACGGTTCTGAAAGAGAAAGATTAGAACGTTTTATTAATAAGCATGATTTGAAAGATAAAATTATTTTACATGGATTTCAAAATAAGGATTATATTGATAAAATTATGCAAAAGTCATCTATTTATGTTATGACTTCTTATACTGAATCTTTTGGAATTGTTTTATTAGAAGCAATGTCTCATGGACTTCCTTGTGTAGCATTTGATTCAGCTGAGGGTGCAAGAGATTTAATTAATAGTGGTATGAACGGATATTTAATTAAAAATAGAAGTTATATAGCAATGATTAAAAAGATAGAAGATTTGATGGAAAGTTTAGAAATTAGAAAAAAGGTTGGCCTAGCGGGTAGAAAAAGTATTAAAAAGTATACTAGTGAAATTGTTAGTAAACAATGGTATGATTTAATAGAAAAGAAGTGATTTTTTTGAAAAGAAGAGTTATGTTTATTTCATCTACTGGTGGTCATCTTAATGAAATGATGCAATTAAAAGAGTTATTTAATAAATATGATTATTATATTGTTACTGAGAAAACTAAGTCTAATTTGCATTTGAAAAATAAGTATAAGAATCGAGTTAGTTTTCTAGTTTTTGGTACTAAAGATCATATGTTAGTATATCCTTTTAAATTACTTTATAATTGTTTTAAGAGTTTATTTATTTATATTAAGTTTCATCCTGACTATATTATTACAACAGGTGCCCATACTGCTGGTCCAATGTGTTGTATTGGTAAGATTTTTGGAAGCAAAATAATTTATATTGAAAGTTTTGCTAATATTTCTACTAAAACAATTACTGGTAAGTGTCTTTATCCAATTGCTGATAAATTTATAGTACAATGGGCTAGTATGAAGGAATTATATCCTGATGCTACAGTGGGAGGTTGGATTTTTTGATTTTAGTTACGTTGGGAACTCAAGATAAGGGTTTTGAAAGATTATTAAAGCAAATTGATAAAGAAATTGAAAAGGGTAATATAAAGGAAAAAGTTATTGTTCAGGCTGGGTATACAAAATATAAATCGGATAATATGGAGATATTTGATTTAATACCTAGTGATGAGTTTGAAGAGTTAGTTTCAAAGGCAAGATTAATAATTACTCATGCTGGGGCTGGATCTATATTAACAGCTATAAAAAAAGGTAAGGTAGTGATTGCAGCAGCAAGGCTTAAAAAATATGGGGAACATACTAATGATCATCAAATTCAGATTGTAAAAGAATTTGCAAAACTTGGTTATATTTTAGAACTTAGAGATTTTCAAAAACTTGGTAAGTTAATTGAAAAAAGTAAGACATTTAAGCCTAAGAAGTTTGTTAGTAATACTGATAACATGGTAAAGATTATATCTGATTATGTAGAAGAAGTTAATCATGTTTCTTGGTATAATAAGTATAAAGAGATTTTATGGTATTTATTTTTTGGACTTTTAACTACACTTGTTAATATTTTTAGTTTTTATTTATTTGATAAAATAAATTTTGATGTATATGTAGCTAATTTGTTAGCCTGGGTACTTTCAGTTTTATTTGCTTTTATTACTAATAAGATATTTGTTTTTGAATCTAAGAGTTTAAAGAAAAAAGTATTTTTTAAGGAAATGATGTCATTTTTCTTCTTTAGAATTGTTTCACTTGGAATAGATATGCTTGGTATGTTTATTTGTTTTGATATTTTTGGAATTAGGAAAATGATTTCTAAAATTATTGTTAATGTGATAGTTATTGTTACTAATTATATTTTTAGTAAGTTGTTTGTATTTAAAAATAAGTGCGGTGAGGTTTAATATGAAAAAGGAAAAGATATCTATTATAGTTCCTTGTTATAATGAGGAAGAAGTGTTACCAATTTTTTATAAGGAAATTAATAAAATATCTAAGGAAATGAAAACGGTTGATTTTGAGTTTTTATTTATTAATGATGGTAGTCGTGATAAGACTCTTGAGGTGTTAAGAAGTTTATCTTTGAAGGATAAACGTGTTAGATATATTTCGTTTTCTAGAAACTTTGGTAAGGAAGCTGGTATGTGGGCTGGACTTTCTAATGCTTCTGGAGATTATGTTGCTATAATGGATGCTGATATGCAAGATCCACCTAGTAAGATTAAAGAAATGTATGATATTTTGATTAATGATTTAGAATATGATTGTGTTGGACTTTATACTGTTAATCATAGAGATTATCCTTTTATTAGAAGAGTATGTACTAATATTTGGTATAAGTTGATTGCAAAGATTTCTGATGATAGACAAGTTCCTGGTGTTAGAGATTTTAGATTAATGAGAAGAACTATGGTAGATGCTGTGTTGGAAATGAAAGAATATAATCGATATACTAAGGGTATTTTTAGTTTTGTTGGCTTTAATACTTTCTGGTTAGAGTTTGATCCATGTGATAGAGTAGCTGGAACAAGTAAATTTAATTTTTGGAAATTATTTAAATATGCTTTAGAGGGAATTGTTTCATTTTCTACAACACCTTTAGTTGTTTCTGCTTTACTTGGTATTGTTTTTTGTTTTTTTGCTTTTATTTTGTTGCTAGTAATTATTTTTAAGACATTATTCTTAGGAGATCCTGTTTCTGGATGGCCTAGTTTAGCTTGTATAATTGTATTTTTCTCTGGACTACAATTGTTCTTTTTAGGTATAATTGGAATTTATTTATCTAAAGTATATTTAGAAGTAAAAAACAGACCTATATATATTGTAAAAGAGACTGAAAAAAGTTTACAAAAATAATTTATTATCTTTAGTTTTTTCATATACAAATTTGCAAAAATTTGGTATATTTAGTAGTAGGTGATTTAACGATGAAAAATAGAAGAACTATAAAAATATTAATTATTGTAGGTTTGTTAATGATTGGATCTGGATTTGTATCGTCTCTTGTTGTTAATGTTAAGAATGATCAGGTGGCTACAAAGCAACGTACTGTTGATGTTGCTGAGGTTTATAAAAAGTTTAGTAATTCTGTTGATAGTTTTAATGATATTAGAAATGAACTTTATTTAACGTCTTTTGATCAACTATATTATGATAATTTAGATATTATTGATGCTTCTGTACAAGAGTCTTTGAAATCGTATGAAGTTGTAGTTGATGATATTACTAAGGTTGCTAATAATTTAAAGGGTATGTGTGGAGATATATATTTTACGGATACTTCTACAAATAATAAATGTAGTAGTTATGGTAATGTTTATGAACAAATAGTTAATGCTTTTGTTTCTGATGTTAATATGTATAATAAAACTATAGATAGTTATAATAAATATCAATCAGAGTTAAATTCTGGACTTAGTTTAAATAAGTATAAAACTGATAAAAAGTATATTGATTATGATAATGATAAAAAATATGATGGTAAGGAAGAGTAGTTATGTTAAAGAAGAGTAAATGGTCTTTAAAAAGGAAGGTTTTGGTATTTGGAGGAAGCTTTATGTTACTTGGAATTTGTGCTTTCCTTTTTCTGTTTTATGGACCCTGGGTTGGTTTTAGAAATTTTTGGATTACTAGTGCTATGACTACTATGAATCATCAATATTTAGCGACTTGGCTTTATAGTGATGAGACTATTCAAAAGGTTCTTGCTAATAATAAGGTAATTGAGGTTAGTGAAGATAGTGATCCTGATATGATTAAAATTAAAAAGTATACTTCTAAGACTATTTATAAAAATGAATATGAAAAGGATGTTTTGACTAAGGATCCTGATAATGATTTGTATAAGGTTATTAATATATCTGGTTCTTCTTATCAAGGATTTTTGGTTGTTGTATATGATCCTTCAAGAATTTCTATAGCAACAACTAAATATTTAGGTATTAGAGGTGAATCTATTTTAACTGTTGCTAAAAGAGAAAATGCAATTATTGCTATGAATGCTGGGGGATTTTATGATCCAGATTGGAATTCTAATGGAGCTTTGCCTCATGGTACTGTTATATCTAATGGTAAGGTAGTTAGTGATTATGATGATGCTCGCATGGGTGGAGGTTTCATTTGTTTTACGAATGAGAATAAACTTATTTTAGGTAGAATGTCTAAGGATGAAGCTTTAGCTAAAGGTTGTCGTGATGCTGTTGAATTTGGACCTTATTTAATTGTTAATGGAAAAAGTTCATTTATAAAAGGAAATGGTGGTTGGGGTATTGCACCTAGAACTGCTATTGGGCAAAGAAATGATGGTATTGTTTTGATGCTTGTAATAAATGGCAGAATACCTTCAAGTATTGGTGCTGACATGGTTGATTTAACTGAAATAATGGAAAACTATGGCGCTTATAATGCAGCTAATTTAGATGGTGGTTCTTCATCTGAACTTGTTATTAACAATAAGATTATTAATACTCCTGTTGCTGGTGGTGACTATGGTTTAAGAGATATGCCTACTTTTTGGGTAGTTAAATAAATTGCTTTTGTAGGGAGGTTTTGTTAATGTATATTTTGGAGATGATAACTTTTTGTAGTGATCCTGCTTTAGCTAGGATATTAAGTATAATGAAGAGTGTTCTTGATTTAATACAACTAGTGGGACCTATAATTGGTATTATTGCTCTTACTATTAATTTAATTAAGTTAATGGCTAGTCCTGAGGATAAAAAATTAAAAAATGTTATTAGAAACTGGGCTATATCAATATTTATGCTATTTTTGATGCCAACTATAATTAATCTTTTTATGGGACTTTTTGAGGATGATTTTCAACTTAGTGCTTGCTGGGTTGCAGCATCAGTATATGATATGAATTCTAGTTCTAAATATTATTCTATGTCTGAAGATGAAAAAAGTAGTTTCTTTGATGGTAGTGTAATTAATAATCCAACAACTGGGTCTACAACTGGATCAGGTACGGGTTCTTCATCAGGTTCATCTGGTACTTCTTCATCATCTTTTTCATCACATACTAATAGTATTAATGGTTTAACATTTAATATATACAGTCAAACTGATCCTTTATGGTCAAATATAGTTTATTCTAATAGCACTAAAACCATTGGTGATATTGGATGTATGATTACTTCTATTGCTGTTGTTTCTTCTGCGAATAATAAAAGTGTTACTCCTCAAACTGTTTTTAATTCAAGTTATAGACATAGTTATCCTAGGGATGCAATTAATGCTTTGGCTGGAAGTAAATTTAGTTGTACTTATGGTTCTACTTCTAGTTCTTCAATTATTAATGCTTTACAGTCTGGAAGTATTGTTGTTGTTATGGTTCAGGGAAGAAATAGAGGTTATAGTAGTCCTTTTACTTCTTCACAACACTATATGGCTTTAATTGATATTTCTGGTAATAATATATTTGTTGGCAATGCATATTCTACATCTACTTATGGTAAATCTGGTTGGTTTTCTTCTAGTGATGTTTTAAATTCTGTTACTGCAGCGGATTATTGTACTGTCAAATAATGTATGGGATGTGGTTTAATGTTTATATTAGATTTAATTGATAATTGTAATAGTTATGAGCTTTTAGGTGTTCTTGGTATAATTAAGAGGATTTTACGTTTAATTCAAATTATAGGACCTATTTTAGGTATTATTGGTTTAATTGTTGTACTTATAAAATTAATGGCTAGTCCTGAGGATAAAAAACTTAAGAATGCAATAAGAAATTGGACCATATCAATATTTATGCTGTTTTTGATACCTGTTATTATAAACTTAGTTTTTAGACTTTTTGATGATAGTTTTGAACTTAGTGCTTGTTGGAATTATGTTGATCAGCTTTCCTCTTATGAAAATAATGATCATAAGTATTATGATGATGAAAATAAGGATGAAAAAGAAAATTTCTTTACTGGTTCGGTTTCAAATTCTGATACTACAGGTTCTGTTTCTTCAAGTTCAAGTCAATCTAATACAACTGTTAAAATTACTAAAAGATTCTTTATTGGTGACTCTAGAACTGTTGGTATGAAAAATGCAGTTGGTGGTTCTGATTTTTTTAGTTGTTCTGAGGGAATTGGCTTAAATTGGTTTAAAGAAAAGGGATTTTCAAATATTCAAGGTTCGTTAACTAAGGGAAGTGCTGTAATAATACTTTTGGGTGTTAATGATTTAACTTATGTTAGTGCTTCTTCTTATGCTTCTTATATTAATTATTTATATAATGCTTATGGTGACAAAGGTGTTTATTTTTACTTTGTTTCAGTAAATCCTACAACGGGTGCTTATTCTTATTTAGATTCTGATATAAAAAAATTTAATAATGAAATAAAACAATCTTTAAATAGCAATATAAAGTATATTGATACATATAATTATTTAGTAAAATCTGGTTATAGCTCTTCTGATGGTTTACATTATGATGCTGATACTTATAAAAAAATTTATAATTATATAATTAAAAACTTATAAAGGTGATTGTATGAAAAAGGGTAAGAAGAAAAAAATTATAATCTTTGTTATTTTTATAATAATTATTATTATATCTTTATTATGTGCTTTTTTATATTTTAGAGGTGAGAATATAAGGAAGGAAGAGTTGAAAGCTGAGAAGCTTTTAGTACAGAAAATAAAGAGTAGTTATAGTAAGTATGTTAATGTTGAAGATGCATTTTTATATAAAAAGAATGGTAATAAATATGAAAAGGTTGCGAAGGTTTTAGAGTCTAAGCAATTTACTTTAGCTGATTGTGAGATTGATAAAAATACTAAGTATTTTTTGATAGATGAATTGGGATATTATGTTAGATATCAAGATGTTTCAAAAATAGATAGTATTGATAGTAAAGATTTAAGATATAAGAATTATTTGCCTTTTAATATGAATGTTGTTACTAATGATAAGGTTTCTTTATATCAAGATGATAAAAAGATTTATGAATTATATTATAGTTTAGATACTCCTATTATAGAGATTTCTGATTCTTCATATATTATTGAATTTAATGATGAGGAATATTTGATAAAAGATGAGGATATTGCTAGTACACATGAGTCTAATAATACGGATTTAGTTGAATCTACTAGTGTACCTGTTACTGTTTATCATTTTATTTATTTAGAAGGCGATAATACTTGTGGTGAGTCTATTTGTCATAGTGAGAAACAAATAAGAGAGCAATTTGAATACTTAAGTTCTAATAATTTCTTTACTTTAACAACTACGGAGTTGGGTAAATTTATTGATGGTAAGATTAGGCTGCCAGAGAAGAGTGTTTTGGTTACTATTGATGATGGTGCTAGGGCTTGGAACTTTGTTCCTTTATTAGAAGAATATAAGATTAATGCAACTTTATTTTTAATTTCTGGATGGTATGATGTTGAACAGTTTGCATCACCATATATGGAAATTGCTAGTCATACTCATAATTTGCATAATCCTGGTTATTGTCCTGGGGGACAAGGAAGTCCTTTAAAATGCTTGGATAGAGAGTTATTACTTGATGATTTAAAGAAAAGTAGGGAAAAACTTTCTTTTACAAAAGCTTTTTGTTTTCCTTTTTATGAATATAATGATTATGCTATTTCAATTATAAGGGAGGCAGGTTTTGAACTTGGTTTCATTGGTGGTGGAACAAAAGTAACGAAGGGAATTGATAAGTTAAAAATCCCAAGAATTTCAATAAGTAGTAGTACTAGTTTGTCTACTTATATAAATTATGTTTCTTAAAGTTTACTATTTACTTTCTTTAGTTTAGTAGACTTTTTTTCTTTGTTTGTTATATAATATATTTTAGTAGGAGGATTTGATTATGAAGAAAATAATGGATGGTAATGAAGCATGTAGTTATGTTTCTTATAATTTTACGGAATTGGCTGGAATTTATCCAATAACACCTGCCTCACCAATGGCTGAAATTACAGATAAATGGAGCAGTGAGGGTAAATTAAATTATTTTGGTTCTCCAGTTAAGGTTGTTGAGATGGAATCAGAAGCTGGTGCTGCTGGTATGGTTCATGGTTCTTTAGAGGCAGGATGTTTAACTACTACTTATACTGCTAGTCAAGGATTATTGTTAATGATTCCTAATATGTATAAAATTGCAGGGGAGTTACTTCCTTGTGTTATAAATGTTGCTGCACGTTCTGTTGCTACTCATGCATTGTCTATTTTTGGTGATCATCAAGATATATATGCGGCACGTGCTACTGGTTTTGCTATGTTAGCATCTTCTTCAGTACAACAAGTTATGGATTTAACAGGTGTTGCACACTTGTCAGCAATAAAGGGTAGAGTTCCATTTATTAACTTCTTTGATGGTTTTAGAACTAGTCATGAATTACAAAAAGTAGAAGTTATTGATACTCTTAAGTTAAAAGAACTTATTGATAATAGAGCACTTGATGAATTTAGAAATAGAGCTTTAAGTACTTCTAATCCAATTATTAAGGGTACTGCTCAAAATGAAGATATTTATTTTCAAGCTACTGAGGTAAGAAATGAATATTATGATAAAATGCCTGATATAGTATGTAAATATATGGAAGAAGTAAATAAAATTACAGGTAATGATTATCAACCATTTAATTATTATGGTAGTAAGACGGCAACTAAAGTAATAGTTGCGATGGGATCTGTTTGTGAGACTATTAAAGAAACTATTGATTATTTAATAGAAGAGAAGAATGAAAATGTTGGTTTATTAGAGGTTCATTTATATAGACCTTTTAGTTCTAAATACTTTTTGAAAGCTTTACCAAAGTCTGTTAAGAAGATTGCTGTTTTAGATAGAACTAAAGAGCCTGGTTCATCTGGAGAACCTTTATATTTAGATGTTGTTAAGACTATTAAAGAAATAGATGCTAAGGTAAGTGTTTATGGTGGTAGATATGGTTTATCTAGTAAAAATACTACTCCAGCTATGATAAAAGGGTTGTATGATTTTTTAGATACTAGGGAGGTCCATAATAATTTTACTTTAGGAATTGATGATGATGTTACTAATTTATCTATTAAGTATGATAAGTCTTTTAGAATACCAAGTAATAATATTGAGTTTTTAATATATGGTTTTGGTAGTGATGGTATGGTTAGTGCATCTAAAGATATTATGAAGATTACAGGTACTTATACTAATGCTTATGTTCAAGGTTATTTTCAATATGATTCAAAGAAATCTGGTGGAGTTACTATTTCTAATTTGAGATTTGGTAAGAGACCTGTAAGGTCTACTTATTATGTTGAAAAAGCTTCATTAATTGTTTGTACTAAGGATTCATATTTAAAAAGATTAAAAATGCTTGATAAAATAAAGAATAAGGGTGTTTTTGTTTTAAATACTTCTAAAAGTCCTGATGAAGTTTTAGCTTCTATGAGTATTCATGATAAAAAGATTTTACAGGATCGTAATATTAAGATGTTTATAATTGATGCATCTAAGTATGCAAATGATGCTTTGATTCCTGGAAAAATTAGTGCTATTATGGAAACATTGATTTTTAAACTAGGTAAAATTGTGGATTTTGATTTTGCACTTGGTAAAATTAAGGAAAATTTGGCTGTTAAATTTTCTAATAAGGGTGGGGATTTAGTTTCTAAAAATATTAAGGCAATTAATGATAGTTTAGATGCTTTGATTCCGGTAAAAGTCCCTTATGTTGATTATGTTGAATCTTATAGTAAACAAAAAAGTCTTTTTGAAATTATTGATAGTATGGAGGGTGATTCTTTACCAGTTAGTAGTTTTATAAAGATGCCAGATGGATCATTTGAAGCTGGTACTTCTAAGTTAGATAAAAGGGATTCTTCTCTTGTTGCTCCTTGTTATAATTCTGATAATTGTATTTCATGTAATTTGTGTTCTTTAGTTTGTCCTCATGGTGTTATTAGACCGTTTTTATTAAATGAAAAAGAGCAAATTGATGCTCCTGATTCTGTTAGTAGAAATTTAATTCCAGCAAATATTAAGGATAAAGATTATAAATTTACTGTTGGTGTTAGTTTACCAGATTGTACAGGGTGCTCTTTATGTAGTGAGGTGTGTCCTGGTAAAAAGGGTGTAAAAGCACTAGTTATGAAAACTAAAGAGGCGTTATTGGAAGACAAAAAGGATGAGGAATATCAGTATTTATTTAATGAGGTATCTGAAAAAGAGAATGTTATGCCTATTACTACTGTTAAAGGTAGTCAATTTAAAAAGCCTAAATTTGAGTTTCCAGGTGCTTGTGCAGGTTGTGGAGAAACACCTTATTTAAAATTGTTAACTCAGCTTTTTGGTGAGAAATTAGTGATTGCTAATGCTACTGGTTGTTCTTCAATTTATGGTGCTTCAACACCTTCTATGCCTTATTCTGTCCCTTGGGCTAATTCGTTGTTTGAAGATAATGCTGAATTTGGTTTTGGTATGCGTGTTGCTGATGTTGCTATGAAGAGTAGAATTGTTAATTTAATTAAAAACAATATTAAGCTTGTTAAAAAAAGTGAAGTTGATATATATAAAAATTATGTTAATGAAATTAATGATGATACAGCTAGAGAATTATTGGATATTGTAGATAGTTCTAAAATAGAAGATTTAGTTAAACTAAAAAAATTTATTGCTCCAAAGTCTATTTGGATGGTTGGTGGAGATGGCTGGGCATATGATATTGGATATAATGGAATAGATCATGTTTTGGCTAATAAAGAAAATGTTAATATTTTAGTACTTGATACTGAAGTTTATTCTAATACTGGTGGTCAAGCTTCTAAATCTACTAGAACTGGTGCTGTTGCTAAGTTTGCTTCATCAGGAAAAGAAACTGCTAAAAAGGATTTGGCTAAAATTGCTCTTACATATGAGCATGTGTATGTAGGAACTATTTCTTTAGGTGCTAATCCTAATCAAGCTATTAAGGTTTTAAGAGAAGCAGAAGCTTATCCAGGTCCTTCAATTGTTATTGCTTATGCACCTTGTATTGCACAGGGAATAATTAAGGGAATGAAAAATAGTATTAGTGAAGAAAAGAATGCTACAGAAGTTGGATATTTTCCTTTATTTCATTATAATCCTATTAATTCTGAATTTAAAATGGATAGTAAAGCTGATTTTTCTAAGTATGAAGAGTTTATTCTAGGTGAAGACCGGTATCGTTCTTTGAAGAATCTTAATAAAAACGCTAAAGATTTATTAGAGAAAAATAAGAATAATGCTATTAAACGTTATGAATATTATGTAAGTTTAGCAAATGAAGATTAAGTATATAAAAAAAGACGTCGGCAAACGTCTTTTTTACTTTTCTATATAAGAAGCTATCCGTTAGGGTAGCTTCCAAAAAGAATAAAAAGGGGTTGGCTAGTGTGATACTAGCGACCAATTCGCCTAATTCCGAATTGGTAGTTCTTATACTAATCGAAAGTTATTTATTTGTCAATAAAAAAATGAAAAAAAAGTAAAAAATTTAAAAAAAAGTTTATTTTTTAAAAAATTAGTAAAGTACTACTTAAAATTGTTGATAAACTTTTGTTAATAAAATGTAAAAAGTAATTGATTTTGATTGGCGATTTTTAGTGAAATATGCTATAATATGCCAAGAAGGAAGTGGTATTAGTGATGCAATTAAAAGATGTTAAGGGTGTGGGTCCTAAAGCTCTTTCTTTATTAAATAAGATTAATATTTATACTGTAGAAGATCTTGTTACACATTATCCATTTCGTTATGAAGTTCTTGAAAGATGTGATTTGGGAACAGTAGAAGATGGCGGAAAGGTTATAATAGATGGTAAAATAGAAAGTGTTCCTATTTTAATGCATTTTAAAGCAGGATTAAATAAGATGAACTTTCGATTAGTAACTGCTTCTGGTGTTGTTGGGGTTTCTATATTTAATAGAGCATTTTTAAAATCTCATTTAACTGTAGGTACAGGGATAACTGTAATTGGTAAATTTGACAAAACAAAGAATGTTATAACTGCTTCTGATATAAAATTGGAGACTTTAATGAATAAGGCTAAAGTAGAGGCTGTTTATCATTGTACTTCTGGCATTACTAATAAGAATATGTCTACATATATTAATATGGCACTTTTAACATCTGGTAAAGAAATATTTGATTATATACCTAATGTTTACGTAGAAAAATATAATTTTTTAAATAAAAAAACATCATTAAATATTATTCATAATCCTTCTACTATGGATAAGTTAAAAGAGGTTACAATAAGACTTAAGTATGAAGAATTATTTGCTTTTATGTTTAAAATTAATTATTTAAAGATACAAAATAATAAAAAAAATAACGGTTTAACTAGAAAGATAAATCGTGATAAGATAGATGAGTTTATTAAAAAATTATCTTTTGATTTAACTGATGATCAAAATAAAGCTATTGAGGAGATTTTTGCTGATTTAGAGTCTAGTAGTAGGATGAATCGATTACTACAAGGTGATGTTGGATCTGGAAAAACTATTGTTTCGTTTATTGCTATGCTTGCTAATAACTTTTCTGGTTATCAAAGTGCATTGATGGCTCCTACGGAAATACTTGCTACTCAACATTATAAAAATTTAAAGGCTTTTTTGAATGATGATAGTATTAAGATAGAGTTGCTTACTGGTTCTACTTCAAAAAAAGATAAATTAAGAATATATTCTGGTTTAAAAGATGGTAGTATTTCTATGGTCATTGGTACACATGCTTTGATACAGGATGAAGTTGAATATAATAATTTAGGACTTGTTGTAACAGATGAGCAACATCGTTTTGGGGTACATCAAAGAGCTAATTTGCAAAATAAAGGTATAAAGCCAGATGTTTTATATATGAGTGCTACACCTATACCAAGAACTTATGCTTTAACTATTTTTGGTGATATGGATGTTTCTACTATAAAGATGAGACCTAAAGGTAGACAAAAAATTGAAACTATTGTTAAGAAGAATAGTGAAATTAAAGATGTTTTAGGAATGATGTATAAGGAACTTAAAGCAAATCATCAAGTATATGTTATAGCACCTTTAATTGAGGATAATGAAAATTCTGATTTAGCAACAGTTTGTAATTTAAAAGATCAAATGAAATTAGCTTTTGGTGAAAAGTATAAGATAGATATTGTACATGGAAAAATGGCAACTGGAGCTAAGGACTTAATTATGGAACAATTTAAGGATAATAAAGTACAAATATTAATTTCTACTACAGTAGTTGAAGTAGGAGTGGATGTATCTAACGCTACAATGATGGTTATATTTGATGCGGATAGATTTGGTCTTTCTACACTTCATCAGTTAAGAGGTCGAGTTGGTAGAGGTTTAGATAAATCTTATTGTATTTTAATAAGTAATAGTGATGTTGAAAGATTAAATATAATGGAAAATGTTGATGATGGTTTTGTTATAAGTGAGGCTGATTTTAAACTTCGTGGTCATGGTGACTTATTTGGAACTAAACAGTCTGGTGATATGTCTTTTAAGATTGCTAATATACATGATGATTATAAAATTTTATTACAGGCAAAGAAAGATTCTAAAGATTATTTATTAGATAAAAATAGTGATAATGATTTTTTAAAGAAAAAATTAATTGCTGATATTACTGAAGGATAGGCTTATAGTTTTATTTTTCAGTTTTATATTATTATTTATAAATGGTGGTGTTTTATGAAACCTTTTTATCCTGATTATGAAAAAAGTCTTGTTAATTTTTCTTCTTCTATATTAAAAGAATTTGGTATAAGTAGTGATTATAGTACTTTGAGACGAGTTGATAAATTATTTAGAGAAGAAAAATATAGTAATGTCATTGTTTTATTGTATGATGGCTTAGGCACTAAAATTATGAATAAACATCTTGATAAGAATAGTTTTTTACTTAAGAATAGGATGTCAGATATTTCTTCTGTTGTTCCGGCAACAACAATGGCTGCGACTACTTCTTTAATTAGTGCTAAGACGCCTTATGAACATGGCTGGCTTGGCTGGAATATGTATTTTAAAGATATTGATAAAACAATTTCTATTGCTACTGGTACTTTGAAAAATACAGATAGATTGGTTGATACAAAATTATATGGTGATAAGTTAAAATATGAGAGTATAATTGATAAGATTAATTCTTTGACTGAGGCTAAGGCTTATGGAATATTTCCTTTTGGTGTAGGTGCTTATGAAAAAAGAGAAGAAGCTTATGATAGAATCGTTAATTTAAGTAAGGTATCTGGTAAAAAATTAATATATGCATATTTTGAAGAGCCTGATAATTTGATGCATGATTATGGTATTAATGATGGAAAAGTCCATGATGAAATTTTGAAAATTGATGATGAGGTTAAAATATTATGTGATAGGTTACATGATTCAATAATTTTTGTTACTGCTGATCATGGTCATATAAATTCTAAACCTATTATTTTAAAAGAATATAAAAAAATATATAATTTGATTGAAAGAACTTTAAGTATGGAAGCTAGGTGTGCTGGTATTAAGATTAAAAATGGAAAACAAGAGGAGTTTAAGAAGTTATTTAATGCTGAGTTTGGTGATTATTTTTTACTTATGGATTATGATGAAGTTGTAAAAAGTAATTTGTTTGGATTTGGTATAGAACATGAGTATTTTAAGGATTGCATTGGTGATTTTATTGCGATTGCTATTGATAGGTATTTTTTAAATTATGATTATGATGATCCTATTTTTAAATCTTATCATGCTGGCTTAACAGAAAATGAAATGTTAGTTCCAGTTATTCCAATATTAAAAAGGCCTTTTAAAAATGGTGTTAGGCGTGCAGTTTATGCTGACTATAAAGATGTGTGTCAGATGGATAAAGATATACAAAAGTTTATGTATCATAGCAGAAAAGATATATTTAATTTTGGTACTCCTATGTCTAAAGGTGATTTTGATGATTATTGTAGAAAAAATTCGTCCAATATGTGTTTTGTGTATACTATTGAGGATGAAATTGTTGGTTTTATTAGGATGAGATTTAATATGCTTAAAGGTTATAAGAGATTTAGTGATTTTTCATATATGGAAATAGAGAGGATTTTTGTAAAAGAAAAGTATAGAGGTAGAGGAATTGGAACTGAACTTGTTAATTATGCACTTAATAAGGCAAAAAAAATACGTGTAAAAAAGATTGAATTTTGTGCATGGAATTTTGATGATACAACAGCTAAATTTGTTGAAAGATTTACGTCTAGAGAGTTGTTTAAGGTTTTTGAGATAGATTTAGATTAGTGTAAAGTAAAATTATTTGTTTTTGAATTGATTGACAATTATTGGAATTTAATTTATTATTAAGATGCGTGATGCATGTCACGCCGATTATCTCTCACGGTTATGTGTGAGAGTATATTCAACCGAACCCCCTGAAGGAGCCGAAAGGCTCCATTTTTGTTTGTATTAAAGGGTTTAGAGTCAATTAAGTAATTTTAGGTACATAAATTTAGAAAAAGTTAATGTTATCATGACAAATCTAATGAAATTTCATGCTTTTTCATTAGATTTGTCAGAATTATAAATTATTATTTTTTAATGTGTATAATGCTGTCAGAAAGGAACTTTTATGATATAATTTTATTAGTGGAGGTGCTAAAGTGTCTGAAAGAGAATTAGATTCAAGTAGAAATGATTATATTGAAACAGAAACACCTAAAAACTATGTAAAACAATTAGAATGGGATATGGCTATTGGACTTCAAGAAGTTGATAACTTAAAACCATCTAAATATTTAGAAAAGCTGTTACAAGAAAATGTAACAGGTGAAAAAACTATTTATGAAGTTGAACAAGAATTAAAAGAGTATTATGCAGAAAAAGAAAAAAATAATGAAGTAAATCATAATGAATTAGAATGTGATTTAGTT
>CAZIFN010000012.1:0-27017 GCA_964538205.1 uncultured Mycoplasma sp. | reverse complement strand
AATAAAGGGTTTGAGTCTTTTTACTTTCTGAAAACTGTCAAAGTCAGGATTATATCCAATTTTCAAATTTAAGTAAAGATAGAAAAAGAACTTTTTAGTTCTATCTAGAAAGTTCTTTTAACTGATTAATATTTTCAGAAAATGAATCTATAAATCTATCAATCTCTTCTTTTGTTGTTAAATGAGATAAACTAATCCTAATACTATGACTAGATTTTTCTTTATCTTTAGTAACAGCAAATACAGCCTTTGAATAACTATCAGATGTAGAACAAGCTGTCTGTGTTGAAATATAAATATCATCTTGTTCCAAAGCATGTAACATAGTCTCAGCTTTAATTTTTTTCAAACTAACATTAACAATATGAGGAACAGAGTATTTATTACTATTAATATCAACATCAAGTAACTCAAGTTTTTCTAAAAGATAGTCATGTAATTCACAAACTTTATTATATTTATTATCAAAGTCAATATAACTAAGTCGTAAAGCTTTAGCTAAAGATACAATTAAAGCAACAGCAGGTGTTCCAGACCTATAAATTGTTGTAGATTTACCACCATGAATTAAAGGTTGCAATGAAATGTTCTTCTTCTTAATTAAACATCCTACACCTTTCATACCATAAAACTTTTGTCCCGAAATACTAGCTAAATCAACACAAGATAAATCAACTTTTAACTTACCTATAGCTTGAGTCATATCACTATGAAAAAAAGCTTTCGGATGTTTCTTAATTACTTTACTTATTTTATTCAAATCTTGAACAACTCCAACTTCACTATTAACACAAGCAATAGAAACAAGCACTGTATCATCGCAAATAATTTTCTCTAAATCTGAAAGATCAACTAAACCAAACTCATCAAGCTTTACATAACTAACAGTATAACCTATAGACTCCAAATACTTAATAGCTTCACTAACAGATGAATGTTCAAGTTCTGTAGTAATTATATGCTTACCAGAATGACTACAAGCAATACCTTTAATAGCTAAATTATTTGCCTCACTTGCTCCAGAAGTATAAATAATATCACTATTAAAAATATCTAAAATTTTAATAATTTGTTCACTAGCAGCATCTATTAATTTTTTAGACTCCAATCCTAATTTATGTAATGAATTAGGATTACCAATATATTTTTTAGTAACTTCAATATAAGTATCTAAAACAGCATCATCTACAGGAGTAGTAGCACTATAATCCAAGTATATCATTAATTATCACCAGAAATATTATATAAATCAAAATTAACTTTTGCAACTGCCAACTCCATTGCCAAAAGTCTTTCACTATCATTTAATTTCTCATTATCTTTCAAAATTTTCACTATTTTATCAGCAATTTTAACAATCTCTTCTTTCTTTGGATGTAAATCAATTTTATCAGTCATATAATCCATAAAAAATCACCTCATATTCATTATAACACTTGTTTAAAAAAAATAATATAATCTTACTTATTACTATTTTGATAATAATCCCTTTCAGCAATACTAGCAGAAATACCATCTAAATCTGAAAAATCATCAAACTCAAAATTATTAAAAACTTCTTCTATTAAAATTAATACCTCTTTCAAATTACTACACATATTATAATTAATATTATATTTATCAAGTACTACTATTTCATTATTAGTTAATAATAAACCCGTACTTAAACAATTTAGACTATTAGAATTAAAATCTAAGTTAGAAACTATCTCATCTATATTATAATCCATATTATTACCTTTCTTAAAAAACAATCACAAAAATAGAACTTAAAAAGCTCTATTTACATACATAACCATTATTCTTCATATGAGTCATAAATTCACCTTCAGTATATTTATCTTTAATTCTTAAAGTAACAACCTCACTACTCTTAGTATTAGGATTAATACGAATTTGTAAACCATCACTCTCATAAAACTCTATATTATTAAGAATAAGTGTTTCTTTATTAGAAGCATTAATAGTAACTAAAATATAATCATCACCAGTAGAAAACTTAATATCCGTATCTTTCAAATACTCATATGATTTCTTTAAAGCAAATTTAAAAGCCTCTAAATAAGTATCATCTTTTAAGTACTTTTCTGGCAAAATTATCTTCTTAGTCAAAGTAATTTCACTAATCTTATTACCATCAAGTTCAGTCTTTAATTCTTCTTTAATTGTAATTCCAAAGTCATCAACTGTCTTCTTACTACATTCCACATAAGGCTGTTTAACAGTTGCAAATAAATAAATTATAATTAAAATAACAAAAGCTGTAATAAAAGTTGAAAAAATCATATTTTTTCTCTTTCCCATTACCATCACCTCTATTCATATTATATCAATATCAAAACAATAGTCAAGAAAAAGAAAAGCACTTGTTTTAGTGCTTTATAATACTATTTAATTTCAATAATTCTTTTATTTTCAATTTCTTCTTTTTTAGGAACTGTAATTTTTAAACATCCATTACTAAATTCAGCATCAATTCTATCTTGATCTAAATCACCAACATAGAAAGATCTTTCAAATTTACCATAGACTCTTTCACGTCTAATATAGTTCTTATTTTTATCTTCTTCATTAAATTCATTATTTTTTAAAGCTGAAATAGTTAAATATCCATCTTTTGCTTCTACTTTTATATCCTCTTTTGAAAAACCAGGAACATCCATCTCAATATGGTAATTTCCATCTTTTTCATAAATATCACATTTCATCAATTGTTCCTTTTTAGTAGTTAAAAAATCATCAAAAATATCATCTAAATAAAATTTTCTTGGAATTAAATCCATACTTATCATCTTCCTTTCACTTATGTTATAACACTATTTTTAGCACTTGTCAAGTTAAAGTGCTAACATTTGTTATTATATCCAAAAAAAATAAAAATATTATTTTTATAAGTAAAAAATAAAAGACATATTCAATAAAGTATGTTATACTATAAATAAATAATAAGAGTAAGAGCGAGGTTGTATAATTATATGGGTAAAAGTGAAACAAAACTAGAATTAGTAGATAAAATAATCATTGCATCAATTGGAATTGCAATTATAATAGCAATCTTATCAACAGTAGCCTGGGTAAATTATAAAAGTAAAGCAAGTAAAGATGACATATATATAGAAATACCAGGAAATAACAAATATAAATATGTAAATCAATCAAACATAATATATTTATATGAAGGCAAAAATGTTTCTGATACATATACATGTATAAGTGAATGTAAAATAAAAGACTATGAAGAAGATCAATTTAGAATTGAATATGACTCATTTATATCTATTTATGATAATAATAAATATTTACTTTACAATCCAGAAATAAAAGCTGTCTATTATACATTTGATTCTTATCCAACAAAAACAAAAAATAAGAATTATGGTCTAGTAGTTAGAGATACAAAATATGGAATCATGAATAAAACCGGTGGCTTAATATTAAATACTGAATACGATTACATAGAAACATCTGAAAATAACATAATAACATTAAAAAACAATATCATAAACATTTATGATTACACAGGAAAAAAATTAACAAATGATGAAATAATAAATATTAAAGAATTTGTAGTATTAGAAGAAGAAAAAGAAAAAACATTATACATATATACAACATATATTACTGGTGAAAGAAATATAATAACATTTGACTTAATTAAAAATAGCTATGTTTAAAAACATAAAAAAAAGTATTACATTTGATGTCCACTCTAATAGTTCACATCAAATTAGTAATACTTTTTTTTATAGCTAAATTTCAAACCTAGTCATATAAGTTTTAACAAGCTTCATAACAACATTATATTCACTAACTAATTCATCAAAATGTTCATTAACAAATGTAACATCATTTTCTTTACTCTTAAGTTCATGTTGATAACTAATATCAGCTAAATTCATAAAACCTAAATATTTACAATCGCTCTTTAAAGAATGAACTTCAATCGCATAATTTGGCATATCACTAGCCTCTTTATAATTATTAATTCTTTGCCATTTATCAGAAACATCATCAATAAAATCACCAAGAGTCATATTATACATTTCCATATCACCAAGTAATTCTAAAGACTTATCAACATCAACACCTTGCTCTTTTAAATAAGAAAGCATAGCATCATCACTCTTATCAGTTGCAACTTCTACATCAATATCTTCATTAACTGGAGCTTCATCAGTCTCAACTTCTTCCTTAACTGAAACCTCATCAGTCTCAACTTCTTCATCAACTGGAGCTTCTTCAGTCTTAACCTCTTCATTAACTGGAGCTTCTTCAGTCTTAACCTCTTCCTTAACTGGAACATCTTTAGTCTTAACTTCTTCATCAACTGGAGCTTCTTCAATCTTAACCGCTTCCTTAACTGGAACCTCATCTGGCTTAACCTCTTCATCAACTGGAGCTTCTTCAGTCTTAACTTCTTCCTTAACTGGAACTTCTTCAGTCTTAACCTCTTCATCAACTGGAGCTTCTTCAGTCTTAACCTCTTCCTTAACTGGAACATCTTTAGTCTTAACTTCTTCCTCTACTGGAACTTCTTCAGTCTTAACTTCTTCCTTAATTGGAACTTCATCAGTCTCAACTTCTTCCTTAACTGGAACATCTTTAGTCTTAACTTTTTCCTCTACTGGAACCTCTTCAGTCACAACTTTTTCTTTTGCCTGACTCATACTTTCATATTTACTAAAATCTTTATCACTAACATTCATAATTGTTTTATTACCAAAAAACTTATGAACAATTTTATCAAGTTCTTGTGTACTAATTGGCATTGGTAAATAATAGTCAAACCCTTCACTCAAATACTTTTCTTCCATACCATTCATAGCATTAGCAGTAAAAGCAATAATTGGTGGAATATCATAATCATCAAGTCTCTTAAGTATTCTAGCAGTCTCAATACCATCCATTTCTGGCATCATATGATCCAAAAAAATTATATCATAATGATTACCATACTTAAATTTATAAATACAATCTTTACCAGACTGAGCAGTATCAACATTAAAGTTATACTTTTTAAGTAACCTTTCAGCAACTTTCAAATTTAGTTTACTGTCATCAACAACTAAAGCTGTAAAATCTGAACAATCCAAGAAATTCTTTACTCTTTCAACATTAGAACTTTGAATAACATTACCAATAGGTGTAGAATCGATAACTTTCAAAGGTAAATCAACATAAAAAGTTGTACCTACTTCAAATTCACTAGTAAACCAAATCTTACCACCCATGAGATCAACAAATTTCTTAGTAATTACTAGTCCCAAACCTGTACCTTCTATTTCATTAGAAACAGCACTATCTAATCTAGAAAACTTTTCAAATATCTTATCAAAGTCTTCATTTTTAATACCATAACCAGTATCAGAAATTTTAAAATGTAAAAGAACGGTATCACCATTTACTTTTTCAGGAACCACTGAAAGCTTAATTTTACCAACTTCCGTATATTTAACAGCATTATTAGTAATATTCAAAAGAATTTGATAAATTTTAGTTGAATCGCCATAAACCTTTGATGGTATTTGTTCATCTAACTCAATATATAATTTAACAGGATTATTACCAATTCTAGCCTCAATAATACTACCTAATTCCTTAATAATCTGAGCAATATTAAACTCTTTATTATCCAAAGTATCATTACCAGATTCAATTTTAGATATATCTAAAATATTATTAATTATATCCACTAAATTAGTACCAGCAGTAGCAATACTTTGAATATCATTACGAGCAGTAGCCTCATCAAAATTAGGATTATTTAAAAGAGAATCACTAAAACCAATAATAGCATTCATAGGTGTTCTTATTTCATGAGACATATTTGATAAAAAATCTGTTTTAGATTTATTTGACTTATCAATATTAAGTTTCAAATTTTCAATTTCTCTTGCTAGATGAATATCAGGATTTTCAATTATAAAATATAAGAAGAAAACTTGTAATGAACAACAAATAGTATATACAGAAACATTATTAAACATTATCTGTAGTACCAACATAACTAACATAACCATCATTATCAAACTAATAGCAACTTTTCTTCTCATAGGATAACTTTTATATACCGTAAACGCACAAATAAGTACATAAGTACACATAGAAGTTAAACCAACTAATACAAAGTAATCAGCCATACTAGAAATAGACTGTACTTCCTCTATATCAACAACTCCTTTTGGAATAATGAAATAACAAATAAATAATATAATAGATATAATAAATAAAGCTTTACAATTCTTACTATTCTTAATTAATTCAGAAAAATTATCATACTCAAGATTTTGAATATAAACAACACAATAAATAGCATATACACAAGTCCAGAAAATAAACGTTAACCAGTGTATAAACTTTACTATTGTAATAACCATTTCATAACGGAAATAACCAAGACAAAGTAAATATAACATTTCAGTAATTAAAACACATAAAACAGAAGCCAAAATAACTCTATATATTTTGCTTCTTAAAACATTTTGTTTTTCTTTTGAAAAGTATACAACAGAAAGTAATCCAGTAAACATTAAACAACCAAATACAAATAATATACTTGTTGAAAGATTTTGATTTAAATTAAATACATTTGTCATTTTAACACTTCCCTTCTACTTCTCTATATACTTTTCTAATATTTTATGTAAATCTTTATATTTAAATGGTTTTGCTAAATAATCTGTAAATCCTTCATTAACATATCTTTCTTTAGAACCAGAATATGAATTAGCTGTAAGAGCAATAACTGGAATCTCACATCCTTCAGTTCTCAAAATATGAACCGTAGCAATACCATCTAATTCTGGCATCATATGATCTAAGAAAATTATATCATAATGATTTCTCTTAACTAAGTCAATACAATCTCTACCATTAGCAGCACTACTTAATTCTAAATTAAACTGTCCTAATAAACGCATAGCTAATTTAACATTAACAGCATTATCATCAACAATTAATGCTTTTTTACCAGATAAATCTAAAACAGATTGTTCAACAACTCTAGAATTATCAATTGATACAGCACCAATTTTCATATCATCAATTACTTCTTGATCAAAACTTATAAGATACCTTGTACCTTTTCCCTTTTCATTTCTAAAATCAATCGAACCAGAAAGCAATTCAATCAATCTTTTAGCAACTATAAGTCCTAACTTTATACTATCAGTTCCAATCGTTGCACCCTCTTCAGAAAAGTCTTCAAAGCTTCTATTAAACTCACTTTCTGTCATTTCATGACCAGTATTAGAAATAATTAAACTCAACTTAAACTTATCACCTACATATGCTCCACCAACATCTAAAGATACACTACCAAACTTAGTATGACTAATTGCATTTGCTAAAATATTAACTAAAATTTTAAATATCTTATCAGAGTCTCCTTTATACTTAGTAGGTATATTACCATCAACATTAATTTTAAAATCAAGTACATCTCGACTAACCTTTGAAACTATAACACTATTAACTTCAAATAATAAATCTTCTATTTTATACTCTTTAACATCAACCGTTTCTTTTCCAGATTCAATTCTTGAAATATCCAAAATATTATTAATTAATTCAAGTAAATCAGCACTAGCTTCTTTTATATCTTTAGTATCTCTCATAACGATTTCTTTTGTTAGATTCTTCTCTTCCAACATAGCTTGACTAAATCCTAAAATAGTATTCATTGGAGTTCTAATTTCATGAGAAATACTAGACAAGAAATCACTTTTTGCTTTATTAGCAATTTCTGCTTCCTTTCTACTTTCCTCAGCCTGAGATAACAGCCTTGTATCTTGACTTTCTACTGTAAAAAACATACCCGCAAGTAAGAAAGAATATAAGAAATATATATAATTAAGTCTATAATTAAAGAAAACAAATTGTAACCCGTTAACTACAACAAAGACAATACAGAAATATATAATAGGAACATTCAACTCTTTTGGTTTAGTCTTTTTATATTTAAACATCATAAAGAATATTGCCAGTGAAGAAATACCACCAAGAGCATAAACTGGATATAAAGCAGGACCACCAATAACAAGATAATTTGGATTAACAGCAGAATGGAAAGTAACTTTCAAAGCACAAGTTAAAATATAAACAAGTGAATCTACAACAATTAATCCTACTCCAAGTATTCTTCTTGTTTTTACATAATTACTAATAACTCCAGAATCTATTGTAACAGCATAAATATAAACCATTACAATAGTCATCCAAACAATATCAGCCAAAATATGTAATCTACAAACCGTCTCAGTAAAAACAGGATGCTCTTCAATATTAACAATTGCCCAAATACAACCAAGCTCCATAAGTCCCATAAAAGCTAAAAAGACAACTAAAATCCTAAAAAATAACGTTGTTAATCGACCCTCTACATTAGCTCTTTTCTTCCAAAAATACAAACATAAAACAACTATTGAATAACAAAATCCAACAATTCCTAATGCTGAACTAAAAATCATCTAGCTCCACTCCCTTTTTTAATAATCAAAACATGTATCTATGATTACCTAATTATCTATAATAATTTTACAATAAAGAAGAAAAAAATACAATAAATTAATCTTTCATTTGTAATTTTTTACATTACAAAATTAATTTTATACATATAAGTAAAAAATAGAAGAATAAACATCTTCTATTTTATATCCCATTTCCATTCTTGAATATAAGGCATATCTTCACCATATTCATGAATATAATTTTTATGTTTTTCAAGCATATCTAAACACCAATCAATCAATGTTTTAGAAACATCTTTATATCTAGGTATTTCATTTAATGCTGCTATTACTAAATGGAATCTATCAATTTCATTTTGTACACGTATATCAAAAGTAGTAGTAATTGTACCTTCTTCTTTATAACCATGAACATGTAAATTACGATTAGTTCTCTTATAAGTTAATTGATGAATCAAAGATGGATAACCATGGAAGTTAAAAATAATTGGTTTGTTTTTTGTAAAAATAGCATCATACTCTTGATTACTCATACCATGAGGATGAGTTTCTGGAGATTGAAGTTTCATTAAATCAACTACATTTACAACTCTAATCTTTATACCCTTTACTGTTTTTCTCAATATATCAACAGCTGCTAAAGTTTCTAGTGTTGGAGTTTCCCCACAACAAGCCATAACAACATCAGGATTTGTAGAATCATTACTTGCAAAATCCCATATACCAAGACCCTTAGTACAATGAATCTTAGCTTGTTCCTTAGTCAACCATTGAGGTCTAGGATGTTTAGAAGCTACAATTACATTTACATAATTCTTAGTTTTAATACAATGCTCAAAGCAAGAAAGTAAACAATTAGTATCAGGAGGTAAATACATTCTAACTACATCAGCTTTTTTCGTAACAAGATGATTTAAAAATCCAGGATCTTGATGTGTATATCCATTATGATCTTGTTGAAAAACATGTGAAACAAGTAAATAGTTTAAAGAAGCAATAGGTGCTCTCCAAGGTATCTGATTACATACTTTTAACCATTTTGCATGTTGACTAGCCATAGAATCAACAATTCTCACAAAAGCCTCATAACTATGAATAAAACCATAACGTCCTGTTAATAAATATCCTTCTAACATTCCTTGACATAAATGTTCTGATAAATAAGAGTCCATTACCCTTCCATTAGTAGCTAAAAACTCATCATCATTTCTAATTTTCTTAAAATTCCAAGTTCTATTTTCCACTTCAAAAACATGATTAAATCTATTAGATAAAGCTTCATCAGGTCCAAATATTCTAAAATTCTTATTATCTTTATTTAACGTAAAAACATCTCTTATATATTTACCAAGTTCCATTGTATCTTGATTTACTATACATCCAGGAGTCTTTACTTCAATTGCATAGTCTTGCCAATTAGGTGTAATAATATCTTTAAGTAGCAATCCTCCATTAGCATGAATATTAGCACCCATGCACTTACTAGGAGCAGGACATAAATCTCTAAGTTCTTTAATTAATCTTCCATTAGAATCAAACAATTCTTCTGGATGATAACTAAGTAACCAGTCCTCAAGCATTTTAATATTTCCTTGATTACTTCTACTAATAGCAACAGGTACTTGATGTGCTCTAAAACTTCCTTCTATTTTCTTTAAAGCCACTTCCTTAGGTCCAGTCCATCCTTTAGGAGTAGTTAAAACTATCAAAGGATAATTACCAACACCTGTTTTTTTAATTTTTTGAATATCCCTAACAACTTTTTCCAAAGTATCAGCCATTTTTTCATGCATCTTCATTGGATCACTACCAGATACAAAATATGGTTTCCAACTAAGCCCATAGAAAAAGTCTTCCATTTCCTCTTCACTCATTCTTCCAAAAACTGTAGGATTAGCAATCTTATATCCATTACGATGTAATATAGGTAAAACAATACCATCATTTTTATAATTCAAAAATTTATTAATATTCCAAGAAGTTGCTAAAGGACCAGTTTCAGCCTCACCATCACCAACAACACAAGCAGCAATTAAATCTGAATTATCCAAAACAGCACCAGCAGCATGTGCCAAACTATATCCAAGTTCACCACCCTCATGAATAGATCCTGGAGTCTCTGGAGCCACATGAGAAGAAACACCGCCTGGAAAACTAAACTGCTTACATAATTTTTTTAATCCTTCTTCATCTTCTGTTATTTCTGGATAAAATTTAGAATAAACACCCTCTAAATAATTATTAGCAATCATTGCTTGTCCACCATGACCAGGTCCAGATAAATATATCATTTTTAAATCATATTTCTTTATAACCCGATTTAAATGCATATAAACAAAGTTTTGACCTGGTGCCGTACCCCAATGACCAACAACATTAGGCTTTATATCCGTAATAACAAGACCTCTTCTAACTAAAGGATTATCTAATAAATATAATTGAGCAACAGACAAATAATTTAAAGCCCTAAAATACTTATTCATCTTCTTCAATTCTTTTTTTGATAACACTGGCATAAACACCCTCCTATTCTAAAAATATTATAACTTAAAAAAATAGAAAAAAAAAGAACAAAGATAAAACTTTTGCTCTTTTCTAATTATATTAAATCATCACTAGTACTATTAGTAACAGTAGGACTAGGAATATTACTTAAAGTTGCTTGGCTACTAGTATCTACACTATTAACAGTATTATCAACGGTAGGACTAGGAATATTGCTTAAAGTTGCTTGACTACTAGTATCTACACTATTAACAGTATTATCAACGGTAGGACTAGGAATATTACTTAAAGTTGCTTGGCTACTAGTATCTACACTATTAACAGTATTATCGTTAGCACTTGGCATAACTGAAACACTATTATTATTTACTGGAAAAGTATTAATTGGCATATTTTGTCCAAAATTCAATTGATTATTTGTATTTATAGGACTACCAACACCAGTATTTTTCTTCTTACCCTTTAATAAGAATAATACTAAAGCAACAATAACAACAATACCAATAACTATAACAATAATTATATTAGTAGTATTATAAAGTTCAAATTCAAATTCTAAAGCACCTTCATCTTCAAATTCCATTAAATTCCAAGTTAAATCTTTACCATCATTATTTTTACTAGTAGCATTACTACTAATAGCTTTATATGGAAGCTTTACTTCAAACTTTAAATCCATACCAGACATATATTCAGCCATATCACTAAAATCATCATCAGTTAAAAAATCATCATCACCATCATCTGTTGTATAATCATAATCGAAATCATAATCATCCCCATAATACTCATAATAATCATCTTCATCATCAAACTCAAAGTCATCTTCATCAAACTCAAAGTCATCATCATCAAATCCAAAATCATCACGACTACTATAATCATCTTCATCATCAAAAGAACTATCATCCATTGCATCAGAAGTATCAAAATCAAACTTTGCTACATAAGTATTTTTAAAAAATCCTTTTTTTACTTTAAATAGCTTATTATTACTATCTTTCATTGAAGTTATACTAGATAAATTATATTCAACATCATCACTTTCACTACTTACATCATCTATATTATCCTCTTTATATACAATTTTAATTCCTTTTTTAGTAGATTCACTATAATCTGAAACAGTACATCCAGAATCTTCTAATTCTTTTATATCCTCATCAGAAAATAACTCTTCACCATCTAAAAGACTTTCTTCAACAGCATAAATAATACTAAAATTCATTGACTTATCTTTATTAATCTCCATTGTTGCATTAAACTTTACACAACCTGATGATAATAATAAAATAACCGAAACCACCATAACTTTTAACAATTTACTTAATTTTAATTTCATAATACACTCCTCTACTTTAATAAAAGTATAAAGCATTTAAAAATAAAAAGCAATTAAAAAAAGAGAAAATAATTTCTCTTTACTAATTATTAATTACTTAGAAATAACTTCACAAATTAAAGTACTAATCTCAGTAGGATTATCAATAGGAAGTCCTGCTATCATTTTAGCTTCTGCATATAATATTTTTGTATATTTATCAAACTCTTCTTTATCATTTTCAAATAAATATCTTAATTTATCTGCTATTTGATGTTTCTCATTAATTTCTAAAACTTTTTGAGCTTTAATTCCCATATCATTAGGCATAGCATCAAATACTTTTTGCATTTCTATTGATACATCACCCTTTGTAGTTAAGCAAACTGGATGTTTCTTTAATTTATTACTAAACTTAACTTCACTAACATCACCAATCATCTCTTGCATATGTTTTAAAAGTTCATCATTATCTTCATTTGCTTTCTTTATAGCTTCCTTTTCTTCATCAGTTTCTAAATTTAAATCTTCATTTTCAACATTAACAAACTTTTTACTATCATATTCTTGAATAGCTGTAATAGCAAACTCATCAACATAATCTGTTAAATATAAAATATCATAATCACGATCTTTAACTTGTTCAACTTGAGGAAGTAAATCTATTTTCTTAACAGAAGAACCAGCAGCATAATAAATTTTATCTTGGTCTTCTTTCATATTAGAAACATATTCTTTTAAAGTAATAAGTTTTTCTTTTTTAGATGAATAAAACATAACTAAATCTTTTAATTTATCTTTATCAGCACCAAAGTTATTATAAACACCATATTTTAATTGAACACCAAAAGTCTTAAAGAAAGAAATATAATTCTCACGATCTTTTTCTAACATTTCTTCTAACTCTCTACGAATTTTACTTTCTATATTCTTAGCAATTAATTTTAAATTATGTGACTCTTGTAATACTTCTCTTGAAATATTCAAAGATAAATCTTCACTATCAACAACACCTTTAACAAAACTAAAATAATCAGGTAATAGTTCAGCACATTTTTCCATTATAAGAACACCATTAGCATATAAACTAAGACCTTTTTCATAATCTTGTGTATAAAAATCATATGGAGCATGACTAGGTATAAACAATAATGATTTATATGAACATAATCCTTCTACAGATGAAGTAATTATCTTTATAGGCTTATCATAATCACTAAATTTATCCATATAAAAGTTCTCATAATCACTATCAGTTACATCATTTTTATTCTTCTTCCATATAGGAATCATACTATTTAAAGTTTCAACTTCTTTTTTATCCTCATATTCATGTTTTTCTTCATCCTTTAATTCATGATGAGTAACTTCCATCTTAATAGGAAAACTAATATAATCTGAATATTTTTTAACTAAACTCTTTATTTGATATTCATCTAAATATTTACAATAATCATTTTCCTCTGTATCCTCTTTTATTGATAAAACAATTTTAGTACCAGTATCAGCCTTCTTAGCTTTCTTTATAGTATATCCATCAGCACCAGAACTTTCCCAAGTATAAGCCTCATCACTATCAATAGATTTAGAAGTAACAGTTATTTTATCACTAACCATGAAAGCAGAATAAAAACCAACACCAAACTGTCCTATTATATTAACTTTTTCACTAGCTTTCATATCCTCTTTAAAAGCAAGAGAACCAGATTTAGCAATCGTTCCTAAATTATTTTCTAACTCTTCCCTAGTCATACCAGATCCAGTATCACTAATTGTAAGAGTACGTTTTTTCTCATCAATCTCTATAAAAATATATAAATCATCCTTCTTAACCTTTACCTTTTTATCTGTTAAAGAACGATAATATAATTTATCTAAAGCATCACTAGCATTAGATATTAATTCTCTTAAAAATATATCTTTATTAGTATAAATTGAATTAATCATCAAATCCAAAAGTCTCTTTGACTCAGACTTAAATTCATGTTTTTCCAAACAAATCATCTCCTCACATTTTACTTATAACACTATTTTTAGCAGTTGTCAATAAAGAGTGCCAAATTTATTTTTTTACTTACATCCAAATTAAAAAAAATGATACAATAAAGCTACAAAAGGAGGAAACATGTATAAAATTAATGACTATTTAATATATGGAAAAGACGTTTGTAAAGTATTTGAAATAAATGAAAAAAAATTTAATAATGAAGATTATTATCTACTAAAACCAATAAAAGACTTATCATTAAAAATAGAAACGCCCGTAAGTTCAAAAAAAATAAGACCATTAATTACTAAAGAAGAATTAAATAAATTAATTAAAAAAATTAAAGATATAAAACCAATTGAAACTACAAATGATAAGTTAATTGAAGCTGAATACAAAAAACTACTAGCAACCAATACTCATGAAGATTTAATTAAAATAATTAAAACAACATATCTTCGTAATAAAAAAAGATTAGATAATAATAAGAAATTAGCTGAAAAAGATAAATCTTATTTTGAGTTAGCAGAAGAATACTTATACACAGAATTTTCAGTTGTATTAGGATACACTTTTGAACAAACAAAAGAATATGTAATAAGCCAAGTTCTATTAGAAGAAAAAAAAGACGCTTAAGCGACTTTTTTTAATGACTTAAAATAGCAATTAATATTCCAGAAATAAAGAAACAACTAGAAAGAATCATTATAACAGTACCAAGTACTTCTGTATATCCAGAATTATTTATTTTTTTCTTCATATAAACCTCCAAAACATCCATAAAATTTATATTTATTTTAATAAGAACTACCTAAATATGTAATTGAAATAGAGCCACCTGAGGTTGAACTATTAGTAGACATTAATTTAGAAGTAGTTGTAGAAGAAAGCCCTGTAAATATAGCCTTGTTAGATATAAACGAAGAACCTCCGCCTCCGCCACCAGCACCATTTTTAGCACTAGTACCAGAGCCACCACCACCAGCTCCACCATAATAGCCAGCTCCGCCTCCGCCGCCTTTTGAACTACCTTTACCACCATAAAGTAAGCCACCAACATCACCAGCATCATCAAGTGTTGCACTAACAGTTGTACCTCCCAAACCATAAGTTGCTGTTGTACCATCATTAAGGGTACCATCATAACCATGAAAAACAGTACCAAGTGAAACAATAGAAGTAGTACTACTCATATTACCACCAGCTCCACCATCACCAGGCTTTCTACTAGAAACAGTAGTAGAGTTTGCTCCTCCGCCTCCACCGCCTCCAGCAATCATTAAAACATTGGAAGAATTAATTGTATCTTCACTAATAGACGTTGTATTAATAGCAAAAGCAGAAAAACCACCTCCAGCACCTGGATATAAAACAGAACTATTTCCACCAGCATTAGCACCACCGGTAGCATGTACAGACTTACCATCCTCACCATTTCCACCTAAAGTATAATAAATACTACTATTATATTCTAAATATACAACCGCATAAATATAACCAGCTGCTCCACCATGACCAGCATTATCAGAAACATCAATTTGACTTCCACCATGACCAGCCCAAAGCTCTATCAAATAATAACCCGGATGATAAACAGTTGCTTGATTAGTTTTAGCAACCTCCCAATTTACATTATTATAAACACCTGTAATCCAAGGTAACTCCACTAAAGAAATATTTTCCGTATAATCACTACCA
The DNA here is from genome assembly GCA_964538205.1 of uncultured Mycoplasma sp. Lineage (GTDB taxonomy): Bacteria > Bacillota_I > Bacilli_A > RF39 > UBA660 > CAG-877. Next base: position 11,038 of record CAZIFN010000012.1, on the reverse strand, counting down.
GCAATAGTATAACTACCAGTATAAGTCTCATACTCAAATCTTTCAACAGAATAACTAACTTCTTCTAAATCTAAAGCCGTATATGACTGCATACCAATACCAGTAGCAACAACTTCATCACCCGACTTAATCGTAACAACCGCATCACTTGGACTAGGAATAATAGTAAACGTATATTCATTTTTTGGAACTAGTTCAATTTTTTTAGAAATAGCACTTGTAACAACATCACTACCAGATTGTAAATAATAACCAGGATTAGTAACAGACCAAGAAATGTTCTTATTTTCCTCAATAAGCTTACTAACATAACCCGTACCAGTAGCAATAACATTATCACCAGATTTAAGTACAATTAAAGAATCATCTGGAACAGCACTAATCTCATATACATATTGTGGAACTTTATAAAAAGTAAACTTTATAGTAGATTGAAGACTAATATCTTTACCAGCAAAAATACTATCTAATTTATCCAAAGAACCTTGTAAAAGATTCTTAGTACCTTCTGAAACCTCATAAACAATTTGAAAAGTATAAGTACTAGCAGCAGGTATCTCAGTTTTATTAATTTCTAAGTTTTCTAAATGATAAGTAAAAATATCATTATTAAGATTCTCTAAAGATACATCTGTTACCAAAACTTTATTAGAAGATAAATTAGTTACTGTAACATCATAAGTAATAGTAGACCAGTACCATTGTAAAGAATTATTAGAAGTTACCGTACAATCAGTATATGAACTACTATTAGAAGTAGAAGTACTAGCAGAATTAACACTATAATCAGTAATTCTAACATCAGTACTAGCTCTAACTATAGCCTCTCCATTAATTGCAAGATTAGAAGCAAAAGATGAAAAACCTAAAGTTAAAAACGAAATAGAAATACAAGCAAAGAAAAAAACAAAAGATCCGCATTTTTTACTTAACTTGTTTGATCTTTTATTTTTTCTCATACTTACCTCCTACTCATCATCATTTTTTAAAACATATCTATACAAAATATTATCATTAATAATTATAAAATGGCTACACTCTCCAGGAACAGTTTCCCTAAATAATATTGGTGATCCAACATTATCATGAACATCTAATAACTCATCAAAAGATGAAACTTTTACAAATTGATACTTACTAGTATCAACATTATTCTCAACAGTAGCAATAATACTATCATATTCCCTTAATATTTTTTTAAGTTTCTTTTGATACTTAGTAATACTTTTTAAATGTTTATCAACAATTAATACTAATTTATAAATAATAAATATATCTATTAAAAGTATTATAATAAGTATTACAATATAAACTATATTAATAAAATCAAAACTAGCCTTCTTACTTATTGAACCATGATTATTAATATTATTACCACCTATTTCTACTGAAATAGTTTGTTCAGTTAAAGGAATAACAATACTAGCTTCACCATTTACACTAATATCTTCATCAAAAGATGAATTATTAGCATTACCAATGACATGTAAAACTATTGTTACATCACTATTATAAGTTAATCCAAAAGAAGTCTTAAATGAATTAACAAAACTATTAAATTTAGCATAATCAATATTAACTGTTTTTCTAAAGGCTAAATACTGAGCATCACTTTTATTTAAAATTTTTTTAGTTGAAATATTTTCTTTCTTCTCATATAAAATAGTAGCCTTATCTTTATCACCATAAACTCTAGTAATAGCTTCAACATAATAAATAAAATTATAATTTACCTTATCAGTAGTAGAAAAAGAATAATCAAAATCAATTTCAATATCATTAATTAAAGAAGCAATATAATGCATTCCAGAAGGTAAATAATCTACTTCATAATAATCATTTTCTTTTAAATTAACTCGATAATCTGCTTTACTAACTTCTGTATAATTTAAATAATCAAAACTTCTACTATAAAATATTTTAATCAATAAAATTAAAGCAATACAAGAAAGAATAGCAACAAAACAAATACCAAAGACTATTTTAAAAGCATTACTACCAAACTTTTTTTCAATAAATTCTTCAATCTTCTTCATAAAAGGTTTTGCCTTTTTCTTAAAAAGTTTCATTACAACACCTCCATCAGCTAACATTTTCATATAACATAACAGTTGGATAACCTAAATATCTTATTGTAAAATCAGTAGTTCCTAAAACTTCATTTACTTCAATAAGATAATTATCTTCATCATTATTATGATCACCTTTAGTTTTAAAAAATATCTCATTACCAGACTTATATATCTTAGAAATTCTATGAACAACTATTTTACCATCATGTTGAAACACTAATACTTGACCAGGTTGTAATTTTTTAATCTCATCATCATTAAGTTTATTAACTAAAACAACATCACCCTTATTAATATTAGGTGTCATAGAACCAGTTGCTATAACAATAAATTGATACTTAAAAAATCCAGATGTTAAACCAACAAAAATAGTTAATATTAAAACAATAGCACCTTTAATTATTAAGCCATAATTCCTAACCCGAGACAATTTAATTTCTCTTTTAGAAACTTTGTCAAATAGTCGTCTAATAGTTAAAAAAATTAATACTGGTACAATTATATATACAACCGAATTTATATAATCACCAAAATTAGGTATAATTGGTAAAAAATATAATGGAATCTCCATCAATAAACGATAAACTATAGTAGATTTATAACCCGTTTTATAAGATAAATAAGTAAGTAAAAAATTCTTACTAAGACTCGGTAATACATATAATCCTAACAATATTAAAGTTGAAGAAAATTTAGTATAATCAGATGAATTAATAATAAAAGTTGTATCAATTAATGTAAATACAAAAACAGAGTATACTAAAATCCATACTTTATCTTTTATCTTAGAATTAATTATATTTCTAAGTATTTCAGTTGAAACAATTAATAATAATGCTGGTAAAATATTATCAAAAATATTATATATCTTTAAATTATAAACATTCTTATTAAATCCAAAGAAAAAACCAAGAATATATGTTACTACATAATAAGATAAACAACCCATTATAATAGTCAAAATAATATCTTTATTATATCTATTATTATCTTTACTAAATCCAATTAATAAAGAAAGAACAATTATTAAAATAAATGTAAAAAAGAACAAAGTATATTTGTTCAAAATAGGAATAAGAAAGCTATTTAAAAGCAAAATAACCATAGTAAATAACAATGTAAGAACTACTATTATGTGACTTCTTTTCATAGCTTTCAACTCCCTTTATTATTTACAAATTTAAGCCTGTGTATAAATTAATGTCGTCTCACCAATCGTAATAGCAACATCATCTGTTGCTACAGTTGTACCAGTTGATTTCCATTCAAGTTTCAAAGTAACTTCTTTGCTATCTCCTGCAGCTAAAACTTCATTTTCTGAAACATTTGACAATGTATAAGATAATTCACTACAAATGTTAGAAGCCTCAGTTGTTGATGCAGAACTACCAGCAGCAGGTGCACAAGATAAACTTCCTAAAGTATATGTAGTTAATTTTGCATCAAGAGTACCAGAATTACTTACTAAAAAAGTATAAGAAACAGAATCACCTGGAGCTTTTAGTGTTGCATTAAAACCAGAAACTTGAGTATCACTTAAAGTAGCCTCTGTAGTAACTAAAGCATTCCCAGTTTTTGTTGCTACTAAAGTATCTCCTGTTTTATAAGCAAACTTAACACCCCAACTAGATGGATCAACATTAGCCGCACCAGTTATTTTTAATGTTGAAGAATAAGCAGCATAACCTATAGTTAACCCAACAACCGCAACCATAAGAGCAATAACAGCTATAATTCTAAAACCTCTTTCTTTTTGCATTTTATATCCTCCTATCATACTATATTACTACCTAATTATAAACCAAAAAATAACGCTCGGTCAACAAAAAGGCTCTAAATTAATTAATCAATAATGTAAAGACATCATAAACTATTAACAAGGAGGAGAATATGAACTGTAATAAAAATATCCAAAAAAGAATTTTTCCTTGCTATTTAATAGGACCAACCGGTCCAAAAGGAAAAGATGGAACTGGAATAAATATTTTAGACAAATATGATAGTTATGAAGAATTAATTAAAAATCATCCAACAGGAAACACAAATGACGCATACATAGTAAATGGTGATTTATACATCTGGAAAGATGAAGAAAATACATGGAAAAATGTAGGATCAATCCAAGGACCAAAAGGCGATAAAGGTGACAAAGGTGACAAAGGTGACAAAGGTGATCCTGGTCCAAGTTCAATAAGATCAGCATATTTAGTTACTTATAATGATATAACCTCTCAAGATGGAATAAAAATCGAGTCTGAAAATAGATTACCAATAAAAAGATGTGAATTAGATCTTACTAATCTAATAACCCTAAATACAAATAACACCATCAGTTTTAATACAGCTGGATATTATAAAATAACAATAATAGTATCAGCATATCCCAAAAAAGAAAAAGAAAATACCTTCGATAAAACAAAAGACTTTGTTACACTTGGACTAAGAGAAGTAAATACAGATAATATTTATATAGGAGCTAGCTTATGGTATGAAACAGAAATTGCTAAACAAGTAATTGCTGAAGGAATGATTTCAGTACCAGATCCTAAAAAAGAATATGAAATCATCAATTTAGGAAATCAAACCATATACCTAACTTCCCCAGATTTAAATAACATAAAATCAAAATCATACTTTACAAATTCCCTATTAACTATTTTTATAGAATATTTAGGAAGACAAATATAAAAACGTCTTACATAAAGTAAGACGCTAACTATTTAACACTTTCTATACTATAAAAACTATATAAATTATCCTCAGCCAACTTAAACGTATAAAGATATTTAACACTCTCTACTATAGTACCAGACTTATCTTCAACATTCAAAGACTCATATATCATAACAGAATCCCCTATTCTTTCAGCACGATATATATCATAATTATACTTAAAATTCTTAGAAAATAATTCACCCTCAATATTTTTAGAATATAAAACATAAGAATCAATCTCAGAATTATAAACATAAGTATCATTATTAGGATTAACTTTTATATTACCAGTACTCATAGAAAATTTATCACCAAAGACTTCTTTATATGATCTTTCAACATCTTCTCTTTTAATAATGGTTCTATCACTACAAACTAATTCCCCATAATCATTCTCACTAGGTAATAAACTACAATCATCAGCCTCTAAGAAATCAGTTCCTTTAAGATTTAAATAAGCTAAAACCATCTTATTATTTTCAGTCATATTAGCTATTATACTATTACTTTCACCCTCATACATCCAATAAGGAGAACTAGATTTAAAATCATGAACACTAGTATATAAACTTTGTACTAGTCGACTATTTTTATCTAAAGTTATAACTTTATCATTATCATCTTTAGATAATGCACCTTTTAGTACTAAAAATAAAATTATAATTACTGTTAATGCTACAACAATTATTAATAATAATTTTAAATTCAAAGCTTTTTTAGTAGCTTTTTTATTTGAAACCATTTCATCAAATTTCATATTAATCACCATCAATTCTATTTATTAGGATCAACTAATATTTTAACAGCATCATCAACACCAGAAGTTAATCTTTCATATGCTTTTTGTACACCATCTAAACCAACAACATCATCAACAAATTTTAATACATCTATCTTCTTATTAGCCATTAAATCAATACATGTTTTAAACTCTTCCTTAGTATAAGCAATAGAACCTTTTACTGTTAATTCTCTCATTACTGATACAATCGTTGGAATAGTAACTGTTCCAAGTGAAACTCCAACTAAAATTACTCTACCTCCTGGTTTAACAGCCATAAGTGCAGAACTAACAGCAGGAGAATTACCACAGCATTCAATTACTACATCAAATCCTCCCTCAGTAATTTGTGTTGTCTTTTCTAACATTTTAGTATCTTTAGCATCAAACCATTCATCACTAACTCCTAATTTAACACTTTTCTTACCACGAGCATCATTTGTCTCAGACAAGGCAACATAACTAGCACCTTCCATTTTAGCAAACATAGCAGAAACCAAACCAATAATACCTCCGCCAATTACTAATACTTTTTCACCAACTTTAATATCAGCTAAATGTACAGCATGTAAACCAACTGCAGAAGGTTCAACCATTGCTACTTCCTCATCAGTAACATTATCAGGCACCTTTAATACCATATCTGGTCTAATTGCCATTTTAGGTGCCAAAGCTCCAGGATTAGTTAAAGAAAGTCCCGTTGCATAAGTCCAAGTCTCAGGACAATACTGTGGATTTCCAGTTAAACAAGCTTCACAATGCCCACATGGAGAAATAGGTAAAGCAGTAACTCTATCACCAATCCTTAAATCCTCTCTACTACCCGTATCAGTAACAACACCAACATATTCATGACCCATGACTAAACCTACCGGCTCACCAGAATCCCAATAATGAATATCAGAACCACAAATACCAGACTTTTTAACATCAATAACTACACTACCATTTTCTGAAACAGGTTCATTAATCTCACTTACTTCAAATTCTCTTACACCTTTTATCTTAACACACTTCATAAATGAACTCCTCCTATCATCTAATATAATAATAACATAAATAAAGAAAAAATAAATATTTTTCAAAAATATAGTGACAAAAATTGTCCAGAAAGAGGTAAAAAATGAAAATATGTGTTTATGCAATTTCCAAAAACGAAGAAAAATTTGTTACTCGCTGGGTAAACTCCATGAAAGAAGCAGACGAAATATATGTATTAGATACAGGCTCAACTGATAATACAGTAAAACTTCTAAAAGAAAACAACGTAAAAGTAACAAAAAAAGAAATAACACCGTGGAGATTTGATAAAGCCCGTAATGAATCATTAAAACTATTACCTAAAGACACAGATATTTGTGTATGTACAGACCTAGATGAAGTATTTCAAAAAGGCTGGCGAAAAGAATTAGAAAATGCTTGGCAACAAACAACAACAAGAGCCAAATATACATACAATTGGAGCCTAGATGAAAATAATAAACCAAGTACTACTTTTTACAGTGAAAAAATACATACTCTAAACAACTATACTTGGAAAAACCCTGTTCATGAAGTATTAGAATGTAATAAAAAAGAAAATATCATTATCATAGATAACTTAATATTAAATCATTATCCAGATAAAACAAAAAGTAGAAAAAGTTATCTGAAATTATTAGAATTAGCCGTATTAGAAGATCCTAATAACGATCGTAACATGCATTATCTAGGAAGAGAATATATGTACTATAAATATTGGAGAAAAAGTATTAAAACTCTAAAAAAACACTTAAAACTAAAAAATGCAACTTGGAAAGATGAAAGATCTGCCTCAATGAGATATATAAGTAGATGCTATAAAAACTTAAAAGACTATGAAAAAGCAAAATCCTGGTTAAATAAAGCCATAGAAGAAACACCATATCTAAGAGAACCATACGTAGAAAGAGCTCTTCTAGCATATGAACAAGAAAATTATTTAGAAGTAGAAAACTATTGTTTAAAAGCCCTAACTATAAAATACCATCCAAAAACATATATAAATGAACCATTCTCCTGGGATGAAACAATCTATGATTTATTATCAATTAGTAATTACTATCAAAAAAAATATAACTATGCCATTTATTTCATAAATATAGCCATTTCCATATCACCAAACAATAAAAGACTCTTAAATAATAAACAAATATTTATAGAAAAAGAAAAAGACTAATCTCCTAAATAAAGATTAATCTTTTTATCTTTATATCCTAAATAAATTTTATCCCAAATAACACTCTCTATACATCTAGCTTTCTTAGGATGCATTAAGAACCTAACAATAAGCTCTATATGATCATCTACTATTTTAGTATATATAATAGGATCAAAATTATTAAAATAAATTCTATTAGTACTATTCACATCATTAATTAAATTCTTCATCTTTTTAGGAATAGTCTTAATAGTATCTATATTATTAACTATTTTATATATCTCTTTCTTATTTTTTTCTAAATCAGAATTAAAATCTATTTTAACTATTATTTCATCCCAAATATATTTAAATCCTTTATTAATATTTTTAATAGGCTTAGAAAAAATAATAGAATTAGGATAATGAATAACTATACCCGTAGATTGTCCATTATTCTCTTTAGTAGATACCTCAAGTATTTCAAAACTAAAAGTAGACATACTCATAACATCACCTTTAATATCTTCAATCTGAATACGATCTTCTACTTTAAAAGGCTTCTTAAATCTAATATAAACACCACAGAAAAAATTAAGTATAAAATCCCTTAAAGCAATAGTCATCGCAGCAGAAATAATACTAATAAATGTCATTAAGCCTTTAATATAATCAGCAAAAAGAAAAATAAAAACCAAAATTTCTAAAATATTCAAAGTAATTTGATAAGCCTGATTAGAAGTAAACTCTCTTCTTCCAGTAGTTAGTTTTTGTATTATTCTCATACCAATTCTTTTTAAGAAATAAAATATAACTAAAACAACAAAAGTAGCTAATAATAAATTAATATATTTAGAATCTAAAGTAGTTATCTTAGATAAAGTACTACATATATATTGATATATTTTCATTAATATTCCTCCCAAACAGAATACAAACTATAACATAAATTAAAATATTAATAAAGATAACAAAAATAATATATGTAAAATTTTACAAAACTTTACAAAAAAAAGATATTAAGATACCTTTTTCTTATAAATATGACTAATTACAATTAATAAAATACCAAGAATAAGTGTAATTATTGAATATAATAATCCCGATACATAATCTACTATAAGATTAACTTCTTCTAAAGTATTAATAGCATATAAAATAAATCCCATAATAGCTCCAGATAATATACTAGAAGTAATAAAACATATACCAGAAGTCTTTAATACTTTACTAATTGAAAAACTTAATAAACCAATAATACCAATTAAAACTACTATACTAACACCTAGTATAATTTTAAAAGTATTTGAAACTAAATCACTATATATTCTAATAATTTTAACAGTCTCTTCATCAACACTTGCCTCAGTAATCTCATCTTTAACTAAAGTATCAACATCCCCTAACAAATTACTATTTCTTATTAAATCTAATTCCAAATCCGTAATACCAAATTCACTTTTAATAAATTCTCTATTATTATCAATAAAATTAATAATATCTTCTTTAATTTTTAAATCATCTAAACTATCATCAAAAGCTATACCAGCAATTACAACATCTATATATTTTTCAACTAAATCATTAACATCAGGATTATCAAAAAAATTATCAAGTTTTTCCATAGAAATATCACTCTCAGAAGCAATATCTTCTTTAACTTTTTCTAAAGTAACATTCCGTACTTGATCTATAACAATTGTATGTATAGAAAAAGAAAGTATCAAAAAAGATAAACAGCAAACTAAGACTATACTTAAAAGAACAACTAATATTTTTTTCAAAGCTTTCATAAAAATCACCCTATATCTACATTACTTTCTTTTTATTTCTAATTACCAAAGTACCAAGTACTATAGAAAATATTATAAATAGCACAAAACGTATCGCTGAATACGTCTCAGGATTTATAACAATTTCCCTCTTTTCATAAACAACTTCAATACTAACATCATCATCAGGCATTACAAATTCCATATCATCATTAATTTCTATTTCATTACCTAAACTATCTCTAACTATTACCCTTTTAACAATATAACCAGACTTCTCTAAAACAGTAGCCTTAACAGTCCTACCAGGATAAGAATATCCATCAATCACTACATCACTATTATCACTCTTAATATCTTTTTTAGGATAAGTAAACTTCGTAACATAACTTCCATCAGTAACAATATATCCATTAAAATTACCATACTCATCATAGTTTTCTTGTATATCAGTAGGAGTATAAGATAAATCATACGTCTCTAACAATTTGCCATCATAATCAAACTTAAGTAAGGAATTGCCTAAATCGCCATTATAACTTAAAACAATAAGTCCATCATAACTACCTAATGAATCTCTACTATTAATAATAGCATGAAACCAGTTTAAAGATGAAACACTCAAATCAACCGTAGAAATCTCTTCACCCGTTAAGGTATACTTATGCATTTTAATATTATTTCCTTCTCTGAGAAAAATAATAAATGATTTATTTTTCTCATACGATAAAATATAAACAGGAACCCAACTAAAAGAACCACCAAGACCAGTAACTAATTCATTTTTAGAAATATTTTGAATAACAGAAGAAAAAGAACCTCTACCAGTATAATGACTATAATAACTATACCAGTCTCCTGAATCAACCTGTGCATATTTCTTAAAACCATTCGTCGTATTCCAAAACATCTCATGCTTCTTCGTCCAAAGAACATTACCGTCTAAATCATATTTTCTAATATAATACCCTGGATTTAGTCTCCAATCTGTAGACTCCGTATTAAAAATCAAAAGATACCCTGACATTTCTCCATCTTCATCATAATCATTTAAATAACCAATGACAGATTCTTCACCAGATCCTCCCAACTCTTCTTCCCAAAGAACTTCATTATTATTATTTAAATCAACTCTTTTTACCTTTAAATTACCAGAATCAACACTAACAATAAAGTCAACAACCTTATCATCAATCTTACTCCAAATTACTTTATTATCTAATCCTATTTTAAGATAATTATAAGATCCTAAATCTATAATATGACCATCCATCTTACCCGAATCATCATAACTTAAAATAATATTACTTACATTATCATCAACACTAATCTCAAAACTCTTCTCTAATTCATTAGCATTTGCCACAACTGGTAAAAACATAAATACTGAAACTAATAATAAAAATATTCTTTTTTTCATATAATCTCACCTTACTAAAAAAATTATATCATACAAGAATTTAAAAAAAAAGAAGATAAATTATTTGATAGTGTAAAATTATTTGGGGGAAGACATAAAAAAAGAAAGACCTGATGTTAT
>CAZIFN010000011.1:0-29129 GCA_964538205.1 uncultured Mycoplasma sp. | reverse complement strand
AATCTAAAGCAATTTGCAATTCTCTAGCTAGCCAGTATTCATTACCATACTCATCTATATGTTTAATATTTTCAAATATTGTTTCATTATATTCTTTAATTTTTTTCATTTTTACGTCTTTTTATTAATATATAGGATTATATAATATTAGTACCATTAGAAACTTCGTCTTCTGTAGCTCTTGTCACACTAATTCGTATTTTCTTGCAATTATCCTATCATCCGAACAATATTTTATTATATATTTATTATCTTGTTTACAAATTATAATTCCAATCGTTTTATTTTGATTAATCTTTCTTAAATTTTCATCAATATAATTCATATATACTTGAATTTGACCAATATGTTCTTTCCTAAGTTCTGTTACTTTTAATTCAACTGCTACATAACAATTGAGTTCAACATTAAATAATAATATATCAATATAATTAAAATTGTTGCCTATTCTAATTTTATATTCGCTACCTATAAAGCTAAAACAATTTCCTAATTCTTTCATAAAAGACTCTATATCTTCAAGAATTAATTTTTGTAAAATTTTCTCAGATATAAATTCACAGTTATTATTATTTTTAATTACTATTGGTGACTTAATAAAATCCTTAATATCTAATTTTTCTTTTTTCCTTAATTTATTTTTAGTATTTTCATCGATACGAGCATATTCATTATCTTTTATTAATTCGCCTAATTTTCTATAGCTTATGTTCCTATCATTAACTAAACTAATGTAATAGTTAATTTCATCTGCATCAGATAATACCATTAATTCTGTAATGTGACTTCAACTCAATTTGGTCGGCATTGCCGACCAGTTTAAATTTGTTGCAAAATTATAAAACTGTCGATATCTTCTCAGTGTTCTTTCGTTATATTTTTTATTTAATTCTTTTTTTAATTTAATTGCATAATCTCCAATAACATTTTCACCATAATGTTTACCAGCTTCACTTAGCATTTTACCAACATTATAAAATGTATTTAAGTCACTTCTATTTATTGAATAACTTTTTGCTTTTTTGTTTATTTCATTATTTATTAATTGATTTTTAATTTCGTTATAATAATTCATGTTTCTCCTTTCTATGATGTAGATGTTTCTATTTTTAATTTATCATTTTTAATTTTTATTGTTATTGTCCCTTCTTTATCAGTTCTATATATTTTACTATCTTTTAAAGTTTCTAATACTTCTTTATTAGGATGATTAAATTTATTATCTTTACCTACTGAAATAAGTGAATACTTTGGATTTAATTCAGTTATCAATTCTTTACTAGTACTTGTATTGGAACCATGATGCCCTACTTTTAAAATATCTATTTCGGGTAAGTCATATTTTTTTATAAGATTTAATTCACTTTCTACTGTGGCATCTCCAGTTAACAAAATATTTATATTACCATTAGTAACATAATATATCTGACTACTAGTATTTTCATCTTGATATTCTTCATTTAGCTGTATTAGTTCAAACTCTCCACAAGATATTTGTAATCCTTCATACCCTGTTATAACATCTTTTCGTATTTTTATTAATTCTTCTTCTAAAGAATTTACTTTTCCTAAATTAATAATGATATTTTCCACTTTAAAATTATCTATCAAGTAGTCTATTTCACCCATATGATCATAGTCACCATGAGTTAAAATTGCATATTTAATTTTTCTTATTCCTAAACTTTTTAACATTGGTATTGTAGTATTTTTTACAATTGAGGAGTCTTTATTACTATTTGCCCAAGATTCTTTTTCATAGCTTAACTTTCCTCCAGTATCTATTAGTATAGCTTCTTTGTTTGAGTACAAAAGAATAGAATCTCCTTGCCCGACATCTATTATTTTTATGAAGGGATAATTATGAAGGTAAGGATATAGGTAATGAATTAATAATATTAAGGATAAAGGTATTAGTTTATAATTATTTTTTTTAATTAATCCTTTAATAAAAATAATTATAAATAAGTAATAAAGAATATAAAATATAAAATTTATTCTAGGAAATGTAAGTGTTAGTAATTTATTATTACTTAAAAGTAGTGAAACTTCTTCTAATATTTTTATAGTTAATTCATATAAAGGTAATACTGGGTTAATAAATAATGTTACTAATGATAATGGAAATACTATTATACTTACATAAGGAATAAAAAATAAATTATATATAATACTAGAGATATTAATTTGATAAAAATTATATAAACTTATTGGTATACTTACTAAAAAAGATATTATAGATGTTTTTAAAAGACTTATTAAATAGTTACTATTTGTTAGATATTTACTAGTAACTATTAAAGAAAAGCTAATTATAAATGAATACCAGAATCCTATATCATATATATAGTTATAATTTATAAGTAAAGAAATAGATAATATTACTATAAATATATTTATAGGTTTTATATAGAAATAATAAATTTTATTTAGAGAGAATAATAAATAGAATAATACTCCTCTTAATATAGATGGAGAAAATCCTACTAATATTAGATAAATTAATAAGATTAAAGAAGTAAGATAATAACATTTTTCTTCTGTTAATTTTAATTTTTTTAATATTTTAGTAATTAATGAAGAAAGAAGTGCTATATGCATACCTGAGATAGCAAATAAATGACTTATTCCATTTTCTTGATAACTTGATATTACTTTAGTACTAAGATCTGATTTATCTCCTAAAATGAATGTTTTTAAGTATGGGTTTTTATCTGATAAATTAGTAATAATATTTTTTAATTTATAGTATGGATTTTTAGTATTAGATATTTTTTTTATACTTGTAGCATTAATAATATAATAAATATTTTTATGTTTTAAGTAAGAACTATAATTAAATAAGTATTTTGTAGTGTTTTTACTAGGTATTTTAAACTCTCCTTTTACTTTTATATAGTCTCCTAACTTATATAATTTTTTGTAGGTGTTTTTTTCATTTTCATTTTTAAAATAATATATTAATAATATTTTTTCTTTATTTTTTATAGTTAATTTTAGCTTATTACCATCAATAGATGAAGATATTATTTTTGCTGTTACTTGGTTTGTTTTAGTACTATATATACTATTTCTAGGTATTATAATATTTATAATTGTAACTATAATAGTAATTGTTAGTAAGATATAATACGGGTAATTATGTAGTAATATAGTCCTTAATTTGAGCAAATATACTATCTCCTATACCTGGTACTTGTTTAATATCTTCGATTGTTTTAAATGGTCCATTAGTAGTTCTATATTCTATTATTTGTTTTGCTTTAGATGAGCCTATTCCGGATAAACTTGATAACTGTTCTTCTGTTGCAGTATTTATAGATATTAATTCATTAGTACTAACTTTTTCATCAATACAAGCATCATTTTTTAGGGAGTTTTCATCTTTTTGGTAACAATATTCTTGAACCTGTTTTTCTATTTCTTTTGTTTTTTTAAAGTCTGATACTTCTTCATTACTATATATTATTATTACCATTTCATCTGTTATTTTTTTACTTAAGTTTATTACTGTTGTATTTGCATTTTCAGTTAGACCTCCAGCTATTTCAATACAATCTATAATGCGTGATGAACTTTTTAAAGTATAAATTCCAGGATTAACTACTTCTCCTTTAATATCTACTTTATAAGTTTCTTCTGTTTTATTTTCCTTTTTTTCGTCTTTTTTTAGTTCTTTTACTGATATAGTTGTTTCCTTTTTTACTTTTTTTGTTGGTTTATATACTAGGTATAATATTATAGTAGTTACTATGATAATTACTATTCCTGCTATAATAAGTATTTGTTTTCTATATCGATAATGAAATGTAATAATATCACCTCCTACTTTATTATTATTAAAAAAAAGAAAAGTCTTTGAAAAACTTTTCTTATTTCTTAACTTTTATTAGTATTTTTTCTGTTTCCTCAGTGCTTTTATTTATTTTTTGCTCAACGATACTTTTTAATTTTTCTTCTACTGAGTTAATATCGTTAGAAAGTACTTTACAAGCGGCACTTCTAGTATTACCACCGCCAGTAAATTCTTCCATTATATCTCCTACATCAATATATCCTTTACTTCTAGCACTTATAGATATTAATCCGTCTTTAATAAATCCTAAGGCAAATGAAGCGTCTGTTTGATATTTTTGAGCTTTATCTGCAGCTTTAGCTAAATCTTCTTTTCTATATATTGTTTCTGGTTTATCACGATTTAGAGTATAACTTACTTGATAATGTTGATAGTGCATAAATAAGGTACCATTATAAACTAGATTATTTATACGTCTATCGGTTTCAAATTCAGTTAGAAATAAATCATTTACAAAATCTGGATTAGCACCTTTTATTATTAGTTTTTCAGCAGTATCATGAGTTGTTGAAGATGTATTTTTTTTGTATCTATTTGTATCTAATTCTATTCCCGCTAGAAGATAATTTGCTAGGTCTGACTGATATCTAACTTTACAAGAATTTAATAATCTTGCAACTAATTCAGAAGCTGATGATGATTTTGGATTTATATATCCCGCAGTATAATCTATAGTATATTGATCAGGATTATGATGATCAATTATTATAATATTTTTAAAGTTATCAAGATAAGGAGAAACAGATAATTGATATTTTTTATTTGCATCAACAACAATTAATGAAATATCTTTATCACTTTTTGATAAATCTAGAAATTGTTGCAAATTAATTATGTTATACTTACCTTTATTAACATCTATTATTCTCTTAACACCAGGCTCTATACTAATGGCTTCATCATTTACAATAATATATGATTCTCTACCTAAGGAATCACAAAGAACTTGCATTCCTATGGATGAGGCGATAGAATCAAAATCTGGTTCATTGTGTCCAATAATAAATATTTTTGATGAAGTACTTATCATTCTTAATAATTCTGGTTTGAGATCTTTACATATCTCAGACATTTTTCATCTTCTCCTTGTTAGTTATGTATTATAGCACTATTATATTGATAAGTCAAAAGATTGTTTTAGCATAAAAAGCATGAACAAATTCTGCCTTGAATATAGACTAAAAAAGTGTATTCTTCAAAAATACACTTTATTAATCTTCATTAAAATTATAAGGATTTATGACTCTTAATAGTTTCCAGTATCTTTTAGAGCATACCATAAGTCATAAAAAGTTCCATCGCTTTTAATGGCTAAAGTAGTAACACCAGAAGAAGTACTAGATAACGTGAATTTTACAACATCACTTACACCATTAATTTTTCCATAAGATACCACTTCTGCTTGTACATGATTAAACATATGAACAATTGGAATATATTCTACAGTACCATCTTCAAGTAATATAAATAATGTATCATGAGCAACGTCTTGTCCCATTCCACCAAAGAATACATCAATAATTTTTTTATCAAAATTAATATTAGATTTTGCCACATCAATTCTATCGCTTGTCCAATTTAATGGATAATTTTCTACAACCTTAGTTGGTGTATAACTGAATGTTAATACTTTTTGTGTTGAATCTACAGTAACAAATATTCCCGCATTTCCTTGAGATGACAAAGTATAATCCTTTATGCTACTATTAACTGATTTTGAACCATCAAAAACAATTCTTGAACTTGCTTGATCACCTTGTTTTTCATTTCCATCTTTTGAACTTATAGCATTATTTTCTATAATATACTTGGTACTATTTGAATTACCTTTACCTAAAAATATATAACCGCATAAGCAAACAATTGCAAGTGATAATATTACAATTATAACTATTAAGGCAACATTACTATTGTTTTTCTCTTTCTTCTTACTTTCCATAATATTTCCTCTCCTTTACGAGTTTATTTTATTATTTTTGTTTATTATATTCAATATATTTGCCTTATTTTTTTTTACTTTACGTAAAGTGTTTATTTACAATATTTATATACTCTTTTTGAACTATATTAGTTAGTTTTTCAATTAAATTATCTGTAATATATGGATTAGATTTTAATGATGAAGTTTCATATATTAACTGTTGGTTTTTCCAAGTAGTTAGTTTTTCTTTTGAAATATTTTTGATTTTTAAACTTTGTGCATGACTTAATTTTTCTTTTATATAACTTATTTCTTGATTATCTTTATTTTTTATAGCATATTCATTCATATATTTTTGTAGTAATGAATGAGAATTTGCAATATTGTTATGATCATTTATTATACTTTTTACTATGTCATTATAAAAATAATCATCAAATATAATATCTGTTAATATATGAATTATATATCCATCAATAAAAGTAGATGGATAATTATTTTTTTCTTCATGATAAAATTTATAGATATTATTACGCCATATTGAAAGATCTTTATCTCTCATATGTGAAGTCCATCTTTCTTCTTTTTTAGCAAAACCATCTACATTTACTGCATCTGGAGATAGAGCTCCTAGATAAAAGTTTGGATTATCTAAATAATTTGTTTTTTTAGCGATATTATAGGCTACTTTTTCATGAATAAATATATTAGGCATGCTTATTTTTCCTTTCTTTGCTGATGTTTGATTCAACACATACTCTTTGGACTATTGTTAGTGCTGCTATTAAACAAATTGTGAAACTACCACCATAACTAATAAATGGCAAAGGTACTCCAGTCATTGGCATTAATCCTAGTATTCCTAATAAATTTACTGCTACATGTAAAAATATGTATATAGCAACACCATAGCAAATAGCACTGCCTTTATTACTATTACTATTTCTTCCTATAATTAGTATTCTATATAATACAATCATATAACAAATTAATAAAGCAATTCCTGCTATTAGACCTAATTCTTCAACAATTACAGCATATATAAAGTCTGTATATGGTTCAGGTAAATATAAGTATTTTTGTGTTGAGTTTCCTAATCCTGTTCCTGTTAGACCCCCATTATTTATAGCAATATAACTATTACATACTTGATTTCCAGAATCTAATAAGTCGGCACATGGATTAGTAAAGTTCAACCGTTCCGCTTGTCTTTCTTGTAAAAGTGTCTTTCCTGAACTTATAAAGGCAACAAGTACAAAAAGAATAAATCCTAAGACTGCAAATGTTGTTTTTACTTTTATTTCTTTGCTAATCGGGACAGCAAAAAATATAGCAGCAACAATACAAACAAATATTATCATGGTGCCAAGATCTGGCTGTAAAAATATTAAAAATGCAATAACAACGCAGATGCAAATTGGAAATAGACTTGTACTATATTTATTTAATTGTTTTTGATGTTTATCATAAAAACATGACAACCAGACAATTACTATTACCTTCATAAATTCACTAGGTTGAATGGATACTGGTCCTATTTCAAACCAGCTTTGAGCTTGATTTTTAGGCTTTATTATTAATAATAGGACTACTAAGCTTATAGTACCAAGTATTAGTAATAACCAGGAGACAAATCCATAGCTTTTTGTTTGAAATCTAATCATTACTAAAAACATAAATAAACCAGCGAGTAAAAATATACCTTGTCTTATAAAGTAATAATAAGCACTTACTTCATGTGACATATAAGCTATAACATTTGATGCAGAAAAGACCATAATTAGTCCAAAGATAAATAATAAGATAGAAATAATTAATAATGGTTTGTCTAAATTTTTAAATATCTTTCTCATTTTTCTACATCCTTCCAGTATATAATATATAATATCATAATTTAGTTAAATATTTCTAATTAATTATATTATAGGTAGGTTTTATTAACATATTTTGTCAATTTACATATTTTATAATAGATTAAGAAAAGGAGGCTTTAACTATGTATTATTACGGTGGAGGTTCAGGATGTTGTTCTAATCAAGGAGGATATCAGGTTCCTTATTATCCAGTTTCATACTCTGGTAATAATAATTCAACTTATGCTATAATTTTAGTTTTATTTATATTATTAGTAATTGTCATTGGTACTCGTTTTTCGGCATAAGTTAAGGCGTATAAGTGTTCTTATACGTTTTTATTTTGATCATTTTAAGGTTATGCTTTATTTTTTTGTTTTTTTTTGTTAAAATATATGAAGTGCGAGGTGAAGTAATATGTTAAAGACAAAAGAGATATTAAATGAAAAAGATAAACGTCTTAAACAAATTAGCAAAGAAGTAAAATTTCCTCTTACTGAAAATGATAAAGTGCTTATTAATAAAATGATTAAATATTTACATGATAGTCAAATTGAAGAATTGGCAGAAAAATATGATTTACGTCCTGGTATGGGTATGGCTGCTGTTCAACTTGGTGTTTTGAAAAGATATTTTGTAGTTGTTGATGAGGTTAGTGAGGGAGAATTTGAAACATATATTTTAATTAATCCTAAAATCATCAGTAATTCTTTAGAAAAGATATATGTAGAACTTGGTGAGGGATGTCTTAGTGTTAATAGACCTGTTGAAGGAATTGTTCCTAGATATGCTAGAGTTACGATGGAAGCTTATGATATGGATGGAAGAAAAATACATATTAGAGCACGTGAGGAATTAGCTGTTGCTATGCAACATGAACTTGATCATTTAAATGGAATTATATTTACGGATCATATTGATAAGAAAAATCCATATAAAGGAAAAGACCAGATGCGTGCCATCTAGTCTTTTTATTTTATAATAATTCTTCTTTATCAGTTAATTTTACACTAACTAATTTAGAAACACCTGACTCTTGCATAGTTATACCATATAAAGTATTAGCATATTCCATAGTTTTCTTTTTATGGGTAATTATTAAAAATTGTGTTTTATCACGATAATGATTTAAGTAATTACCAAATCCTGATACATTAGCTTCATCTAAGGCTGCTTCTACTTCATCGAATAGACAGAAAGGTACACTTCTTACATTTAAAATAGCAAATAGTAAAGATATTGCAGTTAGAGTTTTTTCTCCTCCTGATAGTAGTGAAATTGTTGTTAATTTTTTTCCTGGAGGACTAGCTATTATTTCTACTCCTGTTGTTAATATATCTGAAGGATCTGTTAATTTTAAGGTTGCTTGACCACCGGAGAATAATTCTTTAAATACTTTTTGAAATTCGACTTGAATAGCTGAAAAAGTTGATTTAAATTCTTCTTTCATAACATCATCCATTTCATTCATTATTTCAAGTAAAGTATTTTCTGCTTTTAATAAATCTTCTTTTTGACTTATTAAAAAATTATATCTTGTACTAACTCTTTCATATTCTTCTATAGCTGATACGTTTACCATACCTATTCTTTTGATATTATTTCGATATACATTAACTTTATTTCTAGCTTCTTCTGGTTCTATATCAAGTCTATAGTCATTTCTGGCTTTTTCAAAGGTTAATTCATAATCTTCTGATAAGATATTTAACATATTATCTATTTTTACATCTAAACGATTAATTGTAATTTCTAATTCTTTTGATTCTTTTTCTAAATTTCTTAAAGTAGAATTTTTTAATTTATAATTAGCTTGATCTTGTTCTATTTTTTCTTTTAAACTATCAATTTCTTTAATCTTGGACTTTATACTTAAAAGTAACTGTTCTTTTTCGGAACTTTTTTCATGGAAAATTCTAATTAATTCTTGTTCTTTTTCAGAAACTGAATTATTACTAATTGCTTCTAAGTTTTCCCATTCTTTATTAATATTTATTAGGTCTTCATTATATTTTTCTAAGTCATTATTTTTAGTATTATATTTTTCAATTAGTGTTACTTTTTCTTTTGTTATTTGATAATTTGTTTCTTCTAACTTAGATATAGTAGTATTGATTTTTTCTATTTCTTCTTTTATTTTTTCTAAATCTTTTTTTAATTGTTCTTCTTGTTCTTCTTTATATTTTAATTCTTGTTTAATGATAATTGAACTTCTTGTTTTGTTTAGTGATCCTCCTGTCATAGATCCACCTATATTTATAACGTCACCATCTAGGGTTATTATTTTGTAGCGATTCTTAATTAATTTACTTAATCTATTAGCTCCATCTAAATCTTTAGAAATTATTATGTTTCCAAATTGATTTTTAATAATATTTTCATATTTTTTATTATATTTTATTAAGTCGCTTAAAACAGATACAAAGTCTTGGGAATTAATTATCATATTTAGAGTTTCTGGATCTATTTCACGTGCTTTAATAATATTTAGAGGAAAAAAAGTTGCTCTTCCTAGATGATTATCTTTTAAATAACTAATTGCTTTTTTAGCACTTTCTTCATCTGAAGTTATAATAAAATGTTTATTTGACATAGAAGCAATATTTAAGGCTTTAGCAAATTCATCTTCTATATCTATAATATTACCAATGGTATTGTGAATTCCTGTTAGATTACTATTTGGGCTTAAAACTTTTCTAACACTACTTGGTAAGTCTGGTGACTGTTCTATTTCATTTCTTAGGGAATTTATTTTATGATTTATTGTAATTAATTCTTGATCATTATGAGAATATTCACTCATTAATAAATTCTTTTTAGATTTTACTGTTTGAATTTCTTTGTTAATTGCTGTATTTTTTTCTTCTACTTCAGAAATTTCTATTTTGATATTTTTAAGTTCTTCAGTAATTACTGTTATATTCCTTTGAAGTTGATTTTTATCTTCTAAAACTGTTCTGATTTCTTCTTTTATTTTATCTTCTTTGGTAGTTGATTTACTACGTTCTTTTAGAAGATTTTTTTCACCATTGATTCTTTCTACTTCTTGAGTTACAGTAAGTAGACTGCTATTTAATTCTTTGTGTTCTTTTTCTAGCTTTTCTAAGTTATTACTATCTTCTAGGCTATTAACATCTATTTTAGAGTTTTCACTAGAAAGGGTAATTATTTCTTTATCAATTTTTTCTTTTGTATTTTTGGCTTGTTCTAGCTTCTGATTATAGTTTTCTATGTCATAAGCTAATAAAGCTACTTCATAATTATCTAGGCCTTTTTTATTTTCTAAATATTCTTTTGCTTTTTCACTTTGTTCTTTTAAGGGTTCAACTTGGATGGATAGCTCATTAATTATATCATTAACTCTATCTAAATTGTTATGAGTTCTATCTAGTTTTCTTAGAGCTTCTTCTTTTCTTTTTTTGTATTTTAATACTCCAGCTGCTTCTTCAAAAATAACCCTTCTATCGCTTGGAGAATTACTAAGAATTTTATCTACTTCACCTTGAGAAATGATATTAAATGATTCTTTTCCTAAACCTGTATCTAGTAACAAATTAGTAATGTCTTTTAAACGACAATTTTCGCCATTAAGATAATACTCATTTTGTCCTGTTCTATATACTTTTCTTTTTATTGATATTTCGGTATAAGGAATATTTAAAAAGTGATCATTGTTATCAAATATTAATTCTACACTAGCTACATTTAAAGGATTACGACTTTTACTACCTGAAAATATAACATCACTCATGGAACCATCACCACGAAGAGATTTTACTGATTGTTCACCTAGAACCCAGCGAACAGCATCTACAACGTTACTTTTTCCAGAGCCATTTGGACCAACGATACAAGTTATTTTATCATCTAGTTTTATATCCAATTTATCTGCAAATGATTTAAATCCTGTAGTAATTATTTCCTTTAAATACATATAATTTCACCCTACTAACAAGTATACTATAAATCAATTTGTTAGACAAGTTTTTCTTTAAATACAAAGGAAAAAGTTAGGTATTTGTTAATTATTTTTCATTAGTTTCACTAAGTAAATCTGAAAGCTTTAAGAAGGTATATCCTTTTTGTTTTATGTAATCAATTATAGCTGGTAGTTGTTCTTTTGTTATATTTGATATTGGTAAGGATATGATTGCTGAATTATATAGTTTATCTTTTATTTCTTTATATGGCATATTAGTAGTCTGAATAGTTGGTGTTATTGTATGCAGTTTTAATTTTGAACATAATTCTATTACTTCTTTTTGATCATATTCAGCATAACAGAACTTTGCTTTTTCTTTGGTAAGGGAATATAAATAGTTAAGAGCACTATCAAAATAAATTTCATCATATTTATTATCATAGCTTAAAATTTCAAGTTCATGATTAGTCATTGTAGAAAATAAATTTGTATTATTTTCTAAGAGAAGTCCATCTATAAAGAAATTTGCTGGAATATTTTTTTGATTTAAAATATTTATAATTTCTGGTAGACTGTCTATTATATTTGTTTTAAAAACTAGTGAAACACTTTTATTTTCTTTATTTCCTTGAACAATATATTTATCATAATAATCATCTATAGAAATACTTGGGGATATTTCTTTTAAAGTTGTGAGTACTTCGTTATAAGTTCCATATTTTTTCATTTTGGTATAAGTTTTTTGATAATCTACTTCTTTTCCTGACTTGCCTGGAATTATTTTATTGCCTATTATTTTGGCATTTGTAGGATTTATTTTATATTTTGAAGAAGATGCTTTTATTTGTTTCATTATTGGATCATTATTTCTTATTAGTTCAATTGATTTATTTGTGTAGAAAAAACTAAAGAGCATTAAGATAATAACACTTGTTACTTGAATAAACTTTTTTTTATTCATTTAATATCACCTAGTCTAGTATATGAAAAAAAAGTTCAAATTGAACTTTTTTGTATTATTTATCTACTTTATCTGTTTTCTTTTCTTTTTTTGGTTTTGGTAGAGCATCTTTTCTTGAAAAGTTTTGACGTCCTTTTTTATCTGGACCTAGTGCTTTTACAATTATTTCATCACCTATTTTTACTACATCTTCTACTTTTTCTACTCTTGTTGATGAAAGTTGAGATACATGTACTAAACCTTCACAACCAGGCCATAATTGTACAAAGCATCCAAACTCTTCTATTTTTACAACTTTGGCTTCATATATCTTACCTATTTCTACTTCTCTAACTATTTCTTCAATCATTTCTTTTGTTTTATTAATAATATCTCGATTGGTATGATAAATTACTACTCTTCCATCATCTTCTAAGTCAACTTTAACGGCATTTACATTTGTTACTTCTGTAACATTAGAAGCTTCACAAATAATTTTAGTTATTGTTTCTCCTCCACGACCAATAACATCTTTAATTTTAGCTGGATTAATCATAAATGTTTCCATTTTTGGAGCATATTTTGAAACTTCTTTTCTTGGTTCTTTAATTTGTTTACTAATTACTTTTAGTATTTCTAAACGAGCTTTTTTAGCTTGATCTAGAGCTTCTTTTAAGATTTCTTCTGTAATTCCTTTTATTTTTATATCCATTTGTAAGGCTGTAATACCATCTTTTGTTCCTGCTACTTTAAAGTCCATATCTCCTAAATGGTCTTCCATTCCTTGAATATCTGTTAATATTGTATAATCATCTTCGTGTGTAATTAGACCCATGGCAATACCAGCAACAGGTGCTTTTATTGGAACACCAGCGGCCATTAATGACATACAGCCAGCACATATTGAGGCTTGTGATGATGAACCATTTGATTCTAGTATTTCTGATACTACACGAATTGTATATGGAAATTCTTCTTCTTTAGGAATAACTTGTGCTAAGGCTTTTTCTCCTAATGCTCCATGACCAATTTCTCTTCTTCCTGGTGCACCATATCTACCTGTCTCACCTACTGAAAATTGTGGAAAGTTATAATGAAGCATAAATCTTTTTTGATCTTCCAAACTAAGTCCATCAATTATTTGATGTTCTCCTAATGCTCCTAATGTTGTTATTGAAAGGGCTTGTGTTTCACCTCTGGTAAATAAAGCTGAACCATGTGTTCTTGGCAATAAATCTATACCTGTTGATAATGGTCTTATTTCATCCATTTTACGTCCGTCAGCACGTTTTTTTTCTTTTACGACAATACTTCTAAATAATTGATATTCTATATCAGATAAGACAATATTAACTTTAGCTATTAATTCTTTTAGTTCTTGTTCTTTTAATATTTCTTCATTTTCTTTTGTATATAATTCAATTATTTCTTCTTTTAATTCATCAATTGCTGCATATTTTTTTAATTTATCTTTTATACGTAGAGCTTTATCCATTTTCTTTGTTGCTAGTGATTTAATTCTTTCAATCATTTCATCATCTGGCTTTAGAGTTTCATATTCCATCTTTTCTTCGCCAAGTTCTTTAATGATTTTTTCTTCAAATTTAATTAGTTCTTTAACAGCTTTATGTCCAAACATTAGGGCTTCTAACATAATATCTTCTGGTACTTGTTTGGCACTTGATTCAACCATGTTGATAGCATCTTTTGTTCCTGCAACTGTTAAATCTAGTTCTGAAATTTCTAATTGTTCTGGCGTTGGATTGATGACAAATTTGCCATTTACACGTCCTACTTTTACACCAGCGATTGGTCCATTAAAAGGAATTTTTGAAATTGAAACAGCAAGTGATGATGCTAGCATCGCTGTTAATTCTGGAGAACAATCTTGATCAACTGATAAGACAGTTGAAATAACTTGAACTTCATTTTTAAATCCCTCAGGAAATAATGGTCTCATTGGACGATCAATCATACGAGCTGCTAGTGTTGCTGCTTCTGAAGGTCTACCTTCTCTTTTAATAAAGCCTCCTGGTATTTTCCCTACAGAATATAGTTTTTCTTGATAATTAACTGTTAATGGAAAAAAGTCAGATAATAAGTTAACTGTTTTACTTACTACTGCTGCTGTTAAAACTACAGTATCATTGTATCTAACTAGTACAGCTCCATCTGCTTGTTTAGCTAATTCACCATGTTCTACAACAATCTTACGTCCATGAAAATCTAATTCAAATACTTTCTTTTTCATTTTAATACCTCTATCTTTCTAAAAAAAAGACACTAAAAATAAGTGTCTACTTTCTTAATCCTAACTTTTTAATTACTTCACGATAACTTTGAATATCTTTCTTAGCTAAGTATTGTAACATATTTCTACGTTGTCCAACTTTCTTTAAAAGACCTCTACGTGAATGATAATCATGAGTATGTACTTTTAAATGTTCTGTTAAATCGTTAATTTCTTTAGTAAGAATTGCGATTTGTACTTCTGCAGAACCTGTATCTTTCTCATTTTTAGCAAATTCTTTAACAATCTTTGCTTTTTCTTCTTTTGTTAATGCCATATTAACACTTCCTTTCATAATATAATTCACCAAGACTAAGTAAGAAGTCGGAAATTCTTCAAACTGGGAATTGGTAAGTAATTGTATTATACTATTAAGTTTTTTCTTTTTCAAGCATTTTCTACATATTCCAGAGAAAAAGAGTAAATTTTTCTCTGACTGTTTTAAAAAGTTCGTGTTATTTTTACTTTAGGATTATAATCAACAGAAGTTGCATAAACATCTAATATTTTTCTTCAAAAAACTTTTTCTGGCGATCTGATATCACGAATTCTAGATAATAATTCATCAAAGTATAATCCTCCACCAGCTCGTTTAAGTAAATCGTCGTTCATTGTAAATCCCTTAGTTATATTATATAATCTAAATATAATAGGATTATATTTTTCTTTATTCAATTTACAAAATAATCTTTGATGATAATATCATACTTATAGTCTAATTTTATGTGTAGATTATTTTACATATTTATGTATCTTTTATTTTACTTTCTTTTATTTTTTTATTTTTTGTGATATGTTATTATTGGTGATGATATGAAAGATAAAGATAAAAAAGATTTATTTATGAAGGTGTTAAAGGGAATTGGTATTTTCTTATTATTTTATTATAGTGCTTATATACAATTGATACCAATTTATTTATTTAAGTTAGATATTCAAAGTCTTTCTCCTCCTTTGGAAGTTTTACTTAGTTGCTTTTCTAATATTGTTTTAGTTGGTATACTTTGGCTTATCTATAGGAAAGACTTAAAGAAGGAATGGAAAATATTTAAAAGTAAGACTGTAGAGAATCTTGATACTATGGTTAAGTATTGGATGGTTGGATTAGTAGCTATGATGGTTAGCAATATGATTCTTTCCGTCTTACTCAAAGCGGGACAAGCTGATAATGAACAGGCTGTACAAAGTATGATTACTGCTTTACCTTGGGCTATGTTGATTGATGCAGGATTACTTGCTCCATTTATTGAAGAAATTGTTTTTAGAAAATGCTTTAAAGATGTGTTTAAAAAAGGAATAGTATTTGTTTTAGCATCTGGTTTGGTATTTGGTGGTATGCATGTTATTAATGCTACTAGTGCACTTGGTTATTTATTTATAATACCATATAGTTGTTTAGGTATATCTTTTGCTTTAATGTATGATAAGACTAAAACTATTTTTACACCTATGTTTGCTCATATTCTGCATAATTCTTTATTAACACTTATTTCTATAATATAAAAAGTTGGAAATTTATCTTCCAACTTTTATTTTTTTATCTATTATTGTTAGAACTAGGCAAACTAATGATTGAATACCTATTGTTATAAAGTAACCTTTCCAATAATTATTAGCAACTATCATATTCAAATGAATTAATGTGTAAAATAAATAGAAAGTTACTAAAGCAAAAAGATATGTTAACAATATTAATACTGCATGTGCATTTGTGTTATTTATTAGAAACTGATATATCATCAAGTTTACGAAATGAGAAACGACTAAAGCACAAAAGTGACCAGAGAAAGTATCAAGCGTTGTAGGTTTTACTAAAGCAAAATTCATGATTAATGTAAAAGCAACTATTGAAATGCTTGATACAGCTATAGCTAATATTGTTTTTCCATAACCATATTTCTTGGTTATATAGTTTGAAATTAAATATAATACTGGTAATAAAAATATTGAATATGTTAATCTTATATCTGTTAATTTAAAGGTATATGTACTTAGTGAATATGTAAGTACTGTTAGTGTTGTTAATAATAGTATATACATCCAACTATCATCATAGTTATCTACTTTTGTTTTTTTTCTTGGCATATTTAATCCTCTTTCCATTCTTTATTGTATATTTAGATTATAGCATGTTAAATAGTAAATTTAAATATTTTTTTCTGAAAAATATTTTTCAATAAAGGAGTATAGTCTTCCTCCTGTTGTATTTCCTAAGAATACTACTAGTAATATTAGAAATGCATCTAAAGAATAGTTTCCAGCTATTGCAAAGTAAAACATATCTGCAACTACGTGTTCTGTTCCTGTCATAATGAAACATACTACTCCAAAGAATATTGATAAATACTTAGATATAAGGTCTTTACCAGTCTTATAACCATCTACGGCTATATAAATAAATATATTACATAGTATTGCTAGAACAAATATACTTAAAAGATTATCTGATAATTTTGTTTCAATAATACTGTTTGCTTTTAATGATAAGCTTGATGCATATCTAGTACATTTTAGTAAAAGGGCAAGTATATTAGTGCCAATGTAATTACCAAGTATTATAACTAATAAGTCCTTAATATTTTCTTTTGTTTTGCAGTAGCAAACTTTTCCTGTATATAAATTATAACCCTTGGTACACACAAGGAATAATCCTATTGAGAAAAGAATAGATCCTACTAATTTGTTATCTACTGACAAGAAACAAAATCCTCCAAGAGAAATTGCTATTCCTGCTAGAATACTTAGAACAAATAATTTCATAAATTTTTTCATATTGATTAATTCTCCTTTCAATGATACTTAATACTTTTATATAATTTTAATTTCTATTATTATTAATTATATCTATTATTGCTTTTCCATATTGTTCTATTTTTTATCACCAAAGCCAGATATTTTTTTTAAATCTCCTATTGTACTTGGCATAACAGATAGTATTTCTTCTAAAGTTTCATCATTATATATAAAGTATGGCTTGTAATTTTTTTCTTTTGCCATCATTAGACGATATCTTTTTAGTTCAGTTCTTAATTCGTTTTTATCGATTGAAGTATTTTCTTTTGAAATTTCTTTATCATTAAATTCTGGCAAATTAAATATAGGTTTTTCTTTATTTAATTCAATATAATTGTCTGCTATTTGTTGTATTGTTTTTTCGGCCCTACACGGTTCTTTTTTTGATTCTAAATTTTTAATACATTCTATTATTTGATCTGCTTTTACAAATCTTTCTTTTACTTCCTTTGGTGCATATTTATCATTTATGATAGTCTTTGGATTTGCCATAACTACTATGTAGTCGTGAGTGCTATTGAAATTTTTTTCAAAGTTTATTTTATATAATAGATTAGCACTATTATAGCTCTTTTCTTTGATTATTTCTAAGTGCCTTTTACTTTGTGTAACTGGGTTGTATATACTTTCTGTAATTTCTTTGTTATTTTTAATGTATTTCCTAATGAAGTCACCTTTTTTATTAATGGATATATTCCCTATAAAATTTTTGCATTCAATTAAATATGTACATCTTGCTGTTATTACTACAAAATCTATTTGTGCTGATTTGCCATTATGTTCAATATTAATATTATGTAGAATATACATTCCAATACCAGAATGTTTAAGTTCATATAGTACTTGTTTTTCTCCAGATAGACCATATTCAAATAATTTCATCTTATTTTCTAGGTCTTTATCATTATTATTTTCTAGGTATTTCTTTAGTCTTTGTAATTCTTTGCTTGTTTCTGTATCTTCTTTATATAATACTTGATCTTTAAATCTATACATCGCGTTATCTATAATTTTATCAATCATGCTATCACCAGTTTAATTATATTATAAATAAAAAAAGAAAACAATATTACTATTTACTTGTTTTCTTCTTTATTGATATTGTCAATAATTTCTTCAATATGGTTTCCATATTCTATTGAAGTATCATATATAAATTTTAATTCAGGAGTATGTCTTATTTCTACTCTTTCTGCTAATTTGCTTCTTATGAATGAGGATGCTTTATTTAGTGCTTCTATAGTTATTTCTTTTTTTGTTTCATCAAGTACTGTAAAATATACTTTGGCATAACTTAGATCGTTTGTTGTATCTACGTCTGTTATTGTTACAAATTTAATATCTTCATCTTTTATTTCTGTCATTATTATCATACTTATTTCTTCTTGAAATGCATGATTAAGACGTTCTATTTTTATATTTGACATTTTAACACCTATTAATGTTTTATTTCTACAAGGTCATATACTTCAATAATATCTTTTTCCTTGTAATCTTGACAGTTTTCAAGAGTTATACCGCAATCCATATCTTTTTTTACTTCTTTTACTTGATCTTTTTCATGTTGTAATGTTTTAACAGAGCCTGTGTAGACTACAACATTATCTCTAATAATTCTAGCTTTTTGATTGTTTTTTACATTTCCTGATAGAACATGACATCCAGCAATTAAACCAATTTTGGAAAATTTAAATATTTGTCTAATTTCTAGTGTTCCTGTTACTTTTTCTTCATATTCTGGATCTAACATACCTTTCATAGCTTTTTCCATGTCTTCTACTACTTTATATATTATATCGTAGGTTTTTATTGGTATATTGTATTGTTTTGCCATATCAATAGTTTTTTGATTGGCACGAACATTAAATCCAATAATTAGGGCTTCTGATGCACTTGCTAGAACTATATCACTTTCTGTAATAGCTCCAACTGCTCCTCTTATCACTGTTACTTTTACTCCATCTACAGTAATTTTTTCTAGAGAGTTTTTAACAGCTTCTAGGCTTCCATTTACATCTGCTTTTAGTACTACTTTTATTTCTTTTATTCCTTCTTGGATTCTACCAAAGAGGTCTTCTAAAGTCATACCAGAGAAATTACTATCTTTTTCTCGACTACGTAATTTTCTTTCTTCTGAAATTTGTTTTGCTTGTTTTTCTGATTCAAAAGCCATAAATTTATCTCCAGCACTTGGAACTTCTGATATACCGGTTACTTCAACTGGTGTTGAAGGTGTTGCTTCAACGATATTTTGACCTAAATCATTTTTTAAAGTACGTACTTTTCCAAATGCGTTACCTATAACTATTGGATCTCCTAAACGTAGAGTACCATTTTGAATTAATAAAGTTATGACTGAACCAACTTTACTATCTTTTCTGGATTCAATAACTGCTCCCGTTGCATATCTAGATGGATTAGCTTTATATCCTTCCATTTCAGCAACTAATAATATATTGTCTAATAATTCATTAACATTTTCTCCTGTTGCTGCTGAGATTTTATTAACAATTACATCTCCACCCCATTCTTCTGGAGTAAGTCCGTTTTCAACTAAAGCAGTCATAATTCGCTCTACATTAGCATCTGGTTTATCAATTTTGTTTATTGCTACTATAATAGGTACACCTGCTGCTTTAGCATGATCTATTGCTTCTTTTGTTTGAGGCATCACTCCATCATCTGCAGCAACTATGATGATAACAATATCAGTAATTGATGCTCCTCTAGCACGCATTTCTGTAAATGCTTCATGACCTGGTGTATCAATAAATGTAATTGCTTTATCTTTATATTTTACTGAATAAGCACCAATAGCTTGTGTAATTCCACCTGCTTCTTTTAATGCTACATTTGATTTTCTTATATAGTCTAATAAAGTGGTTTTTCCATGATCTACATGGCCCATGATAGTTACTACTGGTGGTCTTTCTATTAAATCATTCTCATTATCTGATATTTCATAATTTTCAAAATTTGAAATATCTGCTGTTTCAGCTTTCTTTAAAACTTTATCATAGTCTGATGCTACTACTTCAGCACTATCATAATCTACTGATTGATTAATAGAAGCCATTACTCCTAATGACATTAACTTTTTTACTACTTCAACAGCACTAGTATCTAATGCTTTTGCTAAGTCACTTACAGTCATTCCATTTTCATATAAAATTACGTTTTTATCTTGAATATTTTCATTACTTTGTAATTTTTCACGATGTTTATATATTTTTTTTCTTTCTTTTAGAAAGTCTTTTTTATTTTCTGTTTTCTTTACTTGTTTACTTTTTACTTTTTGAAAGTTAGTTTCATTATCTAAATCAAATTTAGTATTCATAGCAAGTTTTTCTGCTTTATCTGTTACTTCTTCTTCGTGTGCTTTTGCCTCTAAATCTTCAATGTCACCTGCTATGTAGTCTTCAGCGTCTTGTATTTCATTATCAAGTAAAATAATATCAGTTTCATCTAAAGGAGTTTGTTCGTCTTCGTAGTTGATACCAATTTTATCACATAATGCTTTAATCTCGTCTATAGTTTTTCCAACATCTAATGCATAGTCTTCTATAGTCATCATAAAGACTCACCTCACTTTTCTATAATTTTTCTTATTTCTTCATATACACAATCCTCTATATTGCATTCTAATTTTTTTTCTAAAATTTTGGTCTTTTGAGCTTTTTCTAAAACCGCAATATCTTTTTTAATATATGCTCCATGACCATTAATTTTTCCAGTTTCATCTGGAATAATATTACCTTCTTTTGTTTTTACAATGCGAAGTAGCTCTTGTTTTGGTAATTTTTCTTTAGTTATTATACATGTCCTTAGAGGAATTTTTTTTGTTTTCATATTCTCTCCTATCTAAAGTTTATTCCTGATTCTCTAGCTTGCTCTGTTGTTTTGATATCTATTTTATAATGTGTTAATTTACTAGCTAGGCGAGCATTTTGTCCTCTTTTACCAATGGCTAAAGAGAAATTATCTCCATCAGCGATTACCATAGCTTCTTGTTTTTTGGCATCTGTAATTGCTACTTTTAAGTCTTTGGCAGGTGATAAAGCGTTTTCAATGAATATTGCTGGATCTTTATCATATCTTACGACATCAAGTTTTTCTCCATGAAGTTCTTCTATTATTCTAGCTATACGACTACCTTTTTCACCTATACAAGCACCGATAGGATCAACATTTGCTTTTTCTGAATAAACTGCTACTTTGCTTCTGTTACCTGGATCTCTTGCTACACTATATAGCATTACAGTACCATCAGCAAGCTCAGGTATTTCTAACTCAAATAATCGTTTTACAAAGCCATAATGGCTTCTGCTAAGTAATATTAATAAATTTTTTCCATTATTATCAACCTTAGTTACATACACTTTAATTTGAGATCCCATGATGATTTTTTCTCCAGGAATGATATCTTTCTTTGGCAATATTCCATTTGTTCTACCTAAGTCAATAAAATAATTATCTGTATCTTCTAAAGCTACTGTACCAAGAAGTAATTCATCTTGTTTATCACCAAACTCACTAACAATACTGTTTCTTTCTGCTTCTCTTATTTTTTGGACAACAACTTGTTTAGCTGTTGATGTTGCTACACGACCAAAGTCTTTAGGAGT
Organism: uncultured Mycoplasma sp.; assembly: GCA_964538205.1. Classification (GTDB taxonomy): domain Bacteria; phylum Bacillota_I; class Bacilli_A; order RF39; family UBA660; genus CAG-877. The sequence continues at coordinate 6,929 of CAZIFN010000011.1, read as the reverse complement.
TACTTCTTGATCAATTGTATCTCCTATTTCTAATGTCTTATCAATTTTTTTTGCATCACTTAGTTTTATTTCTGTTTCTTTATTGAAGTATTCATACACTACTTTTTCTTCTTCACTTTCCTCTTTGCTTTCTTCTTCATCTTCTTCATCTTCATCTGTATATTGTTCAAATAAATAGTCTTCATATTCTTCTTTTGTCATTTTATCATCTGGGACTACAGTTAAATATGAATACACTTTTATCTCACCTGTTTCTCTATCAAATAATACTTTAACATTAGTTTTAGAGTTAAAGTTCTTTTTATAAGCTGATGTTAAAGCTAATTCCATTGCTTCATAAACTATTTCTGGATCAATATCTTTTTCTTTAACAATATTATCAAGAGCTTTTTTAAATTCTTTTCCGTTCATTTTTAATTTCCTTTCTCTTTAGAATAAATATCTAACTCATCTACATTTTCTAATAATGAATTGTTATTATCTAATATTTTATTAATTATTCTTGATGCTTTTGTAATAAGATTTAAATCAATTATGTCTTTGCTATCAAGTACTATGTTAAATACTTTTTTTCCTTCTTCTTCTTTATAAAATGCATCACTAACAAATACATTTAAATCTTTTATTTCTTCATCTACAAGTTTTGATACTTCCTCTTTCATGGCCACCTCCTAGAAATAATAAGAGTGGGAACTTTTTCTTTCCCACTCCTTTCTCACTTGTATTATAACATAAATTATTTAAAATACAAACATAAATTTTATTTCTTTATATTTTATGCAATCATTTAATATTCTTATTAGAATTATTTTTGTCTTTTAAAAGAAGATTACTGATGTGTAGTATACAGCAAATATTAATAACATGGTTAGTCCTTCTGCTTTTGATATAGTCCTTTCACTTCTAGCGAATAGATATAAGTCAAGTGATGATAAGAATACTGCTATTATATCAATCATAGAAAAACTACTTAAACTAATATCTCCATAAATAGTGATTGGTAAACCTAAAACTATACATATGTTAAATATATTAGTTCCTATGATATTACCTATCGCCATATCAAATTCGCCTTTTTTGGCACTACTTATTGTCATAAACATTTCAGGTAGACTTGTTCCTATTACAATAGCTGTCATAGTAATTAGTTTTTCACTTATATTCAAACTATTTGCTATTTTTACAGCATTATCTACTATTATATTACTACTTATTGAAATTAAAACTATTGATAGAATTAGTATTGTAATAGCAATTGGAATATTGTCATATTTTACATCTACTTTTTGAGGATTTTTTTCTTTTTTATGAAGCATTTGTACTAAGTAAGTTACAAACATTAAGAATAATAGCATTAGGATTATACCATCTATTCTAGAAAAAACATTAGGATTTGATTTATTAAATAAGCTGTCTAACATAAGAACAGAAAAACTTGTTGTTATTAGAAAAAGTATAGGTAATTCTTTTTTTACTGTTTCATGTTTTACTTTTATTGGATGCAGTATTGATGCTAGACCTATTATTAAAAATACATTTACGATACAACTTCCGATTACGTTTGCAAAAGCTATGGTACCGTTTTTACTAGCTACACTTGTAAAAGAAATTGCTATTTCTGGGGCACAAGTACCAAACGATACGATAGTAAGTGCTACTAGCATTTTTGGAACTTTACATTTAATAGCAATTGAAGACGCACTGTCTACTAAAACATCACTTGCTTTAATAATTACTATAAATCCTATAATTAAAAAGATATATTTTAGCATCTTTTTATCACCTTCTTGTTTATTATACTATATTAATTTCTTAAACAAAAGATAGATTGTTCTAGTTTATATAAAAAATAAGTCTACAACTGTAAACTTATTATACTTTTTTTACAATGCAATATACTTTACCATTTTTATGGTAATTTAGCATTTCATATCCAGGGTAAAAACTGTTATTGTATGCATGAACTAATGATTCAGCTCTATTTATTCTTAATCTTAGACTTGGATCATTTTCTTCTGTACAAAATCCAAATACTTTTTCTTGAGGAAATGCTTTTGCATTAAATGATGTTATACTAATTCCATTTCCAATGATTAAGTCAAAGTCTTTAATTGATGGCCTCTTTATATTTTTTTCTTCTCTTTCAGAAAAAACCATTCCTGATTCAGACAAATTACCTATTGCTCCTAATATTCCGTATTGTTCTAATTCTTCTTTATTAACTAGGTTATTTAGAATATATGTTTCATAACCTTCTAAATATCTGGAAAATGATAAAGAAACAGGATTTAATACTTCTAATATACTTCTATGTTCTTTTTCTTTTAAAGCTCTTTCTTTTATTTCTTTTAATAATAAGATAGTGTTATTATTTGTATTATTAGTTATTTCCATCTGTTTTAACATAACTTTCTGTAGTTGCTTTTATATTTTTATATTCATTTTTAGAAATAAATTCTGGAACTGTTAAAGTTTCTGAAAGAACAGTATATTTTGGATTATCTGTGTTTTTACCTTTTACTTCTATTGCTTCTTCATTCAAAATTAATAATGTATCTATATCTGTTTCATTCATACTTGCAAAGTCTTCTAAGGACATTCCTTCAATATATTGCTTTGATGAAACATAATATTTTAAGTCTTCTGGTTCAATGATATATGGGATAACTATTTTTTCTCCTGCTCTTATTTTATAGCCATCTATTTCATTTATTTCAGCAATATAATCGATTTGAGTATTAGAGTTTTTTGAATACTCTGATAAAGTTTCACCAGATTTTACAGTATGAACTCTGTTTAAAACGATTGGCTCATCTTCTGCTACTATTTCTATATTTTCAAAAGAATCACTAGAATAGTCTTCTGGTGTATTGCTAACATATGCTGATGGATATGGATCGTTTTCTGGAGCTATATCAGAGCCTAATGCCTTTGGCATTAATATAAGTGTTCCTAGCATTATCACAGCTCCTATTGTTTGACGGTTTCTGATAACATATTTAGTAATATTATCTTCTGTAAAGTAGCGTAATTTATGGAACTGATACCAGGTTTCACCAATGACGTGTATGGTTCCTAAACCAGCAATTGAGATAACAGGATTCATAGAAGACATTTTTGTTTTCTTATAGTTTTTATTAATTGCTTTGTGGCGACTAACAAATGGCTCAGTTTTTTCATCTTCTCTTACTTCTTTCCAACTAGTTTTAACCGTCTCTATAAAACCTCTTGTTTTAACTGTTGAATATCTTGCTTTTTTCTTTTGGTTTTGCTTACTATCTTTTTCAGTTGATCTATTACCTAAAAATATAGTTTTATATCTTTTATCATAATTTTTTCTACTTTCCTCATTTGATAAAATATCATAGGCATGTACCATAGCTTCATACAATTCACGATTAACATTTTTAGCTTGCACATGTGTATTACTATTAATACGTAAATTAGGATGATATGCTGTTATAACTTCAAAAAATTCTTTTTCTAATTCTTCTTTAGATATTCCAAAAGAAACGTTTAATAAACTATATAAGTCTACAAAGTTTAGTTCTTTTATTTCTTTATCAATTTTATCTATAATACTATTATTATGTAAATATCTGTCTTCTTCTGAAGATGATTCGCTTAAATTTTTTTCATTATATTCTTCGCGTCTTTTAACATCTATTAATGTTTCATATGCTTTATTTATTTCTTTTAATATATTAAGTCTTACAGCTTTTTCTATTTCATTAATACTTTTATCACTTTGATATTTGTCAGGATGAAATTCTTTGGTACTTTCGTAATAAGCTTTTTTTATTTCATCAACTGTTGCGTTACTAGTAACACCTAAAAGTTCATAATAATTTAATTTTTCAATAGGTTTCATTGCCTATTCACCCTTCTTTCATTTGCTGTATGATTATAACATATTTTTGTTGATTTGTAAAGAAAAACTTGATTATCCTGAATAAAATTGAAAGTTCACGATTTCTTTATATTGGGAATTTAGTTTTATAAAGTTATACAAAATTTTTCCAAACTCTTAAATATTCATTTTCAACTTGATATATTCCTAATAATTTATGTCTTTCATCAGTAAAAATTACCTTGTCCTTGACTAAGTTGTTATTTTTTATTTTTTGTCCAGATATAATTTTAGACTTTAGTTTCTCATCAACTACTATTGTCTGATAGTCTAGAACTTCTTCTATTTTTAATAAAGTAAATTTACCTTGTTTTATGTCTTCTAAAGTGTTAGCTTCTTTTATAGTAAATTTACCTTGTTTGGTTCTTGTTAGACTAGTCATGGTAGCATATGTATTCAACTTTATACCAATATCTCTAATTAAACTTCTAATATAACACCCTTTTGATACTAAAGTTTTAAAAACAAATGTATTGCGGTCTGTTTCTAAAAGACTTATTTCTTTTATTGTAACTTCTTTTTTAGGTAAGTTAACCAGTTTATTTTCTCTTGCGTATTCATATAGTTTTTTGCCATTTACTTTCACTGCAGAATAGATAGGAACTTCTTGCAAATAAGTTTTTTTAAAGTTATTTAAAGTTTTTTCTATTTCTAAATTATCTGGTACTATTTTACTATTTACAATTTTACCAGATATGTCGAGAGTATCGGTTTCTACTCCTAGTAATACTCCTGCTTCATATTCTTTTTGAGTTGCGGTTAAAAGTTCAGCTATTTTTGTTGCTTTACCTAGTGTAACTACTAATACACCTTCCGCTAATGGATCTAAAGTTCCTGTATGACCGATTCTTTTTATACCTAGTGTTTTACTTATTTCATTTACAACATCAAAAGAAGTCATACCTGCTTTTTTATTTACAACAATTACTCCAGAATAGTTATTTAAATATTCTTCTAAAGTATAGTTTTCTTTTGATATTATTTTAGAAACAACAACTCCTACATAACGAATGTGCCATGGTTCATATGAATATTTAGTTATTAGTTCTTTACCTTTTGGATAACGAAGAATAAAGCCATAGTTTGCTAGATATTTATGTATTTTTTTAAATTCATTTTCTTTTTTTAGTAAGTCATCATTATCAGTTATCCAGATATCATTAATTTTTATAACTAAATCAATAGCAAGACCTGTATGATGTTCTGAATATTTAGGTGGAGCAACATACATTGAAGAATTTGTTTTAGACTTTTCTTTGTATTCGTTATATATTTCTTCTTGTTCTTCTATGCTTCTATAAGCTGATGAAATACCTATAGTAATATTTCTTTTTGCTAAGAATTTTTGTAATTTCAAATATGCATTATAAGTTTCTTTTTCTATTTTAATATTATTATTGTTAATATCTTTAGCTTCTATTAGTTCTATTTTTGATAAATAATTTTCTTTTAACTTGTTTTCTTTATTTACTAGTACTTTATATTTCATAATATCAATCCTTATATTTTCTATTTTTAGAAAAAAAATAGATTTCTCTATTTTTTAAAATAATGATAGTTGATTTGAATCTGGTAAATCTTTTAAGATTCCTAGACTTTTCATTTTATCAATTAGTGTTTGTGAAACTTTACCACGTCTTTGAACGTCTTCAATACTTATGAATGGTTGTTTTTCTCGTTCTTTTACAATGTTTTTAGCAACTGTTTCACCTAGTCCTTCTATAGCTACAAATGGTGGATAAATTTCTTTATCATTTTTAGCAATCCAAACTGTAGCATCGCTTTTATATAAATCAACATTTAAGAATTTAATACCTCGAGCTGTTGCTTCTAGGGCTACTTTTAAACTTTCAGCTTGTCCTGTTTCTTTATTTGTTGCTTCAAATCCTTTCGCAATAATATCTTCTAGTCTTGCTCGTATGGCATCATAACCTTTGATCATAGCTTCAACATCAACGTCTGTAGCTTTAGATGAGTACCAAGATGAATAAAAGTATACAGGCATATGTACTTTATACCATGCTATTCTGAAGGCACTCATTACATAAGCAGCAGCGTGTGCTTTAGGAAACATGTACTTGATTTTATGACATGATTCTATATACCAGTCTGGAATATTTGCATCTTTCATTGTCTCAACATGACCCTTCCAAGTTTCTGGATCTTTAGAGGCTTTTCCTTTACGTACAAACTCCATAATTTTGAATGCTTTAATTGGTGCCATTCCTTTATTCATCAAATAAACCATAATGTCATCACGACAACCTATAGTCTCTTTAAATGGTACTATGTTTTTTTGAATTAATTCTTGAGCATTTCCTAGCCATACATCTGTACCATGTGAAAGTCCAGCTATTTTTATAAGTTCACCAAAGGTAGTTGGCTTAGTATCTTCTACTAGTTTGATGGTAAAAGAAGTACCAAACTCAGGAATACCTAAAGTACCTGTATTACACATTATTTGCTCTTTTGTAACACCTAAAACATCTGTTGATGTAAATATACTCATTGTATCTTTATCATCCATTGGAACTTTCATAATATCGGTATTAGATTGCATTTGAATAATTCGTAATTGAGTTGGATCTGAGTGTCCTAAAATATCAAGTTTTAAGACACATTGGTCAATGGCGTGATAGTCAAAATGGGTTGTTCTCCATTCAGCTGTTGCATCTTCTGCTGGGAATTGGAAAGGTGTAAAGTCAAATACTTCTTTATAGTCTGGAATAACAACTATTCCTCCAGGGTGCTGTCCAGTTGTTCTTTTTACTCCTGTGCAACCTAAAGCAAGTCGTTCGACTTCAGCATTACGCATATCTAAAATACCATGTTCTTCACAATAGCCTTTTACAAATCCAAATGCAGTTTTATCTGCTACGGTACCTATGGTTCCAGCTCGATAGACGTTGTCTTCACCAAAGAGAACTTTTGTATAAGCATGAGCACTAGCTTGATTTAAATCTGAAAAGTTTAAGTCTATATCTGGTACTTTATCAGCATTAAATCCTAAGAAAGTTGC
>CAZIFN010000010.1:0-29298 GCA_964538205.1 uncultured Mycoplasma sp. | reverse complement strand
AATAAATAAATAAATAAATAAATAAATAAATCTTTTACACGACTATTACTCATAAACACACATCCTAATAATATCTATACTATGTATAAATTATAACATGATAATTAAAAAGTGTCTATAAATGTAAATTTTAATTACATTTATAAACACTACTTGTTAATTTAAAATTACCAGAATCATCTTTTATAGCAGTAAACTCTTTACCATTACTTTTACCAGTAATTTCATTAGTACCATTCTTAATAATAGTAACACCTTTATCAAATTCTTTAACTTTGCAAACATTATTAATATTTACATATAATTCATTACCAACTTCAACATACTTATTATATTTATCAACATCTTGATAAACAGTATATATAAAACTATTATCATAAGTATTACTAATCATATTTTGTAAATCACTAATACTATTTAACTTTTCATCTTTAACATAATAATATATAACACCAGATATAGAAGCATTAGCTTCATCTACAGAAATTTCATCATATAAAGCCTTAGAAATTAAATAATCATTTTCTAATAATTTAACAATTCTTTTATCAACTTTATCAATATTATTAGAATTATTTTTATCCTTACTAAAAATAGGTATTAATAATGCTCCAAGTACAATTATTAATAATCCAACTCCTAAAATTATTTGCCATGGTTTTAATTTTTTTAACATATAAATCATCTCCCTAACTTATTTTTTATAATATCCAATAGTATAGTCATATTGATAATTTGTAACAGTAGTACTAGTTTGACATTGATAATAACCATCTCTAAGAACTGGTGTAACACTAGAGTTTTTGCAACAATATACTTTATTATTTACTTCATCTTTTACACATGTACTATAAGGAACATTTTCATTAACATATTCATTCCAATTACAAGCAGCAGATGAAATAATAGGAGCAACATAAACAGGATAGTCCCCTGATCCAGTCTCATAAGGATATGTAAATTGTCTTGTATTAAGAGTGCTTTTGAATGTTCCATCATTAATAGCATTTAAAAGATGATCACAAACACTATTTTGACCTACATCTCCGGGATGAGCAGTAGATACAAACCAACCAGCACTATTATTATATTTACTAGTACTATTATAAGCAATTGCAGAACTAGAACTATATAGATGACCAGCCTTAGCATAATTAACTAATTTAGTCTTTACAGATGATTGAAACTTTGAAATATCACTTTCAGTTTTTAAATTACCAATATATGCTAGTTCAGTAGAACTTTTCAGTTTACCAGCATACAAATTGTATGTATTGTTATTATAATATTTACTATCAAAATAACCTGATGGAAAATCACTATAAGTTTTAGTGTACCAAGAACTATAAAAAATCTGAGCTGGAAAATCAGCATAATAGGTATAATACACATCACCAGAAGGTCTAGTAAAATGTTTACTACTCCAATCACCTTGGGCAATAAGATTACCATTACTATCATAAATTTTTGCATTACCGGCATTTTCTGAAGATAATTCACTAGAAGTTTTTGCATGCGCTGAAACTACTTGAAACTGATAATTATAATCACTAGAATCAGGGTCATATTTATCACTACAATATGTTTTCTTATTAATACATACTCCCGGAGCAGAATCCCAAGCAACTTGATACTTACCATTAACTTTCTTATAAACACAGATACACGTATAATTTTGAAGTCTATAACTTTCTGCAGTACATGTCCATTTACCATTTTTATATTCTAATGTTCCACCTTCATTACAACTATATAACTGACCAGTAGTTGCATTTTCATATCCTATATCTGTTGTTGTATTTTTATAAGCATTACCAGTAATATTAATAGTACCATCTTTATTATAACTAATACTATTAATGTTTCCTTTATTAGCAGTCTTACTAGTTACATAAACTATATTATTACCTTTATTTTCTAAAACAAAAGAAATACTATTTGATCTAGTTCCTGAATAATTTAATGTCCCATATTTATACATAGCAGTCACATTAGATTTATTACCAGCATTATCCGTAGTTTGAACATATAAATAACCAGGCCAACCAGTTATTTTATATGTAGAACAATTAGAAGAATTACTGGCATCAATTGAACAAGTACTAGAAGTACTAGAAGTACAAAATTTCCAAGAATCAATACCAGACGTTTTTTCAGTAGCAGTTAAAGTAGTTACAACAGAACTACCAGTCCCAGTTTTACTACATCCACTTGCAAAACTAGGTAATTTAAATATTGATACTTTATTAGTACTATATTTAAATAAAGAATTACTTAAAGATAGTAAAGTAATAAGTAAAACAAATAAAATAATTCTTTTTACCCTCATATAATCCTCTCTCTTATATTATCTATAACTACATTATATCAAAAGAATAATAGAATTGAAATAAAAAAATAATTGTATAAATTGACTTTATGAATTAAAAAAGTTATACTTATACTAGGATTAGAGGGTGATAACAATGAAAAAAGAAAATAAAAATAAAGGTTTTTCCCTAATAGAAGTTTTAGCTGCTGTAGTTATCATGGGTATTTTATCTACGATTGCTATTGTTAGCGTAAATTTTATATTAGAAAAGGCTGAAAAAGAATATTATAAGTCTCAAGAAGATGAAATAATCAATGCAGCTAAAAGTTATGCCCAAGATAACCGTAACTTTCTACCTAAAAGAGTAGGTATGAAAAAATATATTACTCTTAAAGAATTACAAAATAAAAAATATATTGGTAAAATTAAAGATAGACACAAAAAAGAATGTGACTATGAAAATACTGTGGTTCAAGTCTTTAAATATGATAAAGAACATTATAGTTATTCAATTAATTTAGTTTGTGATAACTATGAAACCGGAAAAACAGAAAGTGCTAAAAATGATAGTAAAATAACTATTAAATTTAATGAAACTGAAAAATATAAAGATCAAGTATTTTCTATAACAATGAAAGATGAAGATAAGATTGCAAGTTATAGTTATATAATATATAGAAATGGTGTAGAAGAAAAAAATTCTGGTGATATTGAAGGAAAATTAAAAACTGAAATAACAACAAAAGACATTTCTTTAGCTTCATATTTACCAGGTAAAATTAAAATAAAAGTAATAGTAATTGATTTATATGGAAATCAAACAACTTCTTCTTCTGAAAAAAATATCTCAAATGCTAATGCTCCAACTTGTGAAATAATAAATGAAAATAAAACATGGACTAATACAGTTCCTCTTGAAACTAGTGTAAAATGTATATCAAAAACAGGTATAGGCTGTGAAAGAGATATTTATTCAACGTTATATAGTGACTCAACGAAAATTGCTAATATAGATATGAAAGACAAAGAAGGAAATGCTGGTGTTTGTAAAGTTAATGTTTACCTTGATGTTGATCCTCCATCAAAGCCAGTTATATCAAATCAATATGATAATAAATGGACCAACAAAGATTATACAATAAAAATATCATCTAAAGATGAACATTCTGGAATAGCATATTTTGAATATCGTTATCCAAATTCAAGTCAAACGGCAAAAGATGGAACTCCAGAAAACCAATGGCATCGTTGGGATAATTCATCTAGAGAAGCTGGCGACTCAACACCTTTTGAAACAACAAAGTTTTCAACAGAAAGAGATGAAATAGTTGAAGTAAGAGCCTGTGATAAAGCTGGTAACTGTTCAGAAGCAGCAACTACAAAAATAAGAATAGATAAAACTAAGCCAACAGTTATAAGTGTAAATAATCCATATGCTAATACTTGGTTTAACAAAGCTTTATATGATGCCAATAATAATGCTTACGTTATAACAATAACAACAAAAGATAATTTATCTGGTATTTCATATCATCAATATAAGTATCCAAATTCAACAAATACATGGGAAGAATATGACAATTCTGGTAACACAAATGAATCAACAAATAAAAATGAATTTGTATTTAAAACAACTCCATTTAAAACAGATAGAGATGAAAAAGTTTTATTCAAAGTTTGTGATAGAGCAGGAAACTGTGTAGAAACAGATTCATACATAAAAATAGATAAAACCTTACCAACGATAAAAGTAACTAATCCATATGCTAATACCTGGGTTAATAAAGAATTTAGTGTAACAGCAACAGCAACAGATAAAACATCAGGAGTTGGAACAATTCAAAGTAAGTATAGTGATGAAAGCTCTTGGACAAGCAAATATAGTAGTACTACAAAAGTAACATCCAAAACTGTTACAGAAGGTCCATTCAAAACAGATACTAATAAGAGTTTAAGTTTTAAAGTTTGTGATATTGCAGGAAACTGTCAAGAATCATCAGCAACCATGGTAAAAGTAGATATGACTCCTCCAAGCTGTACTATTACTGCAAATAAGAGCCCAGATGGTAATAATGGCTGGTATGTTACACCGCCTACACTAACTTTAAATCGTAGTGACACAGGATCAGGAATTGCCGCATTCGATTTTACCACAAGTACAACGCCATCATACAATTTTGTAAGTTCCAGAACATTAGCAAATTCAGATATGAAACCTACTACTTATTATGGATATGTAAAAGATAACGCTGGTAACACCGCAACATGTAAATCATCTGTAATTAAAATCGATGTAACAAAACCAACGATAACAATTAGTTAGAAAAAATCAAAAGCACACTTTTAGTGCTTTTTTCTTGACTAAAAAACTTATTTATAATATCATGAGTATATGAACAATTAATCATATGAATATAGGAGATAAATATGAAATTACATAGTAAAGAATTATTATATGGACTTAGTGAATTTTATAAAATCTTTGGTGATACTACGAGACTAAGAATATTAGACGTATTACTAAATAAACCATTATGCGTAAATGAAATTAGTGAATTACTTGATATGACTCAATCAGCTATTTCACATCAATTAAAAAATTTACGTGCCTCAAATTTAGTCAAAACAGAAAAAATAGGTAAAAATGTATACTATAGTATTAGTGATGAACATATTAAAATAATACTAAAGTATGGGTTAGAACACATATCGGAGGTAATGCAATGAAAAGAATTTTTAATGAAGATTTATTAAGAATAATTATAAGTATTTTGTTATTTGTAATAGCAATACTTTTACCAAATCCATATAAAGTAATTATTCTAATAATGAGTTATATAATTATTAGTTGTGAAATATATAAAGAAGCTTTAGAAGGTTTAAAAGAAAAAGAAATATTTAACGAAAACTTTCTTATGATATTAGCAACCATAACAGCTTTTATCATTGGAAGTTATGAAGAAGCTATCATGGTAATACTTTTATTTCAAATAGGCGAATATTTATCTGATTTAGCTGTAAATAATAGTAAAAAATCTATTACTAAATTAATGGATTTACGTAGTGAGACTATTAATTTATTAAAAGATAATGAAATAGAAAAAGTATCTATAAAAAAAGCAAAAATAGACGATATATTTGTTGTACTACCAGGTGAAAAAATACCTCTAGATGGTATAGTTACCTCTGGTGAAAGTTATTTAGATACTTCATCTTTAACAGGAGAATCAATTCCTAAAAAAGCAAAAGTAAATGACTTAGTACTATCTGGTACTATTAATAAAGACTCTATCTTAAAAATAAAAGCAACATCTACTTATAAAACATCAACTGCTACTAAAATTATTAATTTAATAGAAAATTCAAATGATAAGAAAACAGTAACAGAAAACTTTATTCGTAAATTTTCGAGAATATATACTCCAATAATTGTTTTATTAGCCATAATTATTGCTGTTATACCAAGTATAATTCTTGGTAACTTTAAAACCTGGTTATATCGTTCCCTAGTATTTTTAGTAACATCTTGTCCTTGTGCTTTAGTAATATCTGTACCATTAGGTTATTTTGTTGGAATAGGTAAAGCTAGTAAAGAAGGAATTTTAATAAAAGGAAGTAGAGAACTAGAATCTATATCTAACATAGACTATCTAGCTTTAGATAAAACAGGAACTCTTACTGAAGGAGTATTTGAAGTTACTAAAGTAGAAAGCAATAAACTAAAAGAAAAAGACTTTATTCAGTTAGTAGCATCTGTAGAAGCTAATTCAATTCATCCTATCGCAACAGCTATTACAAACTATAACAAAGAACAAACGTTACCAGTAAAAGACTATAAAGAATATCCTGGTAAAGGACTTTCTTGTACTATTAATAATAAACATATTTTAATTGGCAATAAAAAATTAATGAATGAAAATAATATTGAAGTAGATATTGATAATATAAAAGAAACTATAGTATATGTATCTATTGATAATGAATATACAGGATATATTATAATATCTGATCATATCAAAGAATCAAGTTATAATATCTCTTCGTTAAAAGATAATTTTAAAGATATTATAATATTATCTGGAGATAATAAAGAAATAACTTCTAGTGTAGCTAAAAAGTTAAATATTAAAACTTATTATAATAATTTATTACCTATAGATAAAGTAAATAAAATAAAAGAAATAAAAGAAAATGGCAAAGTAATGTTTATAGGTGATGGTATTAATGATGCACCCGTAATTAAAATATCTGATATTGGAGTATCACTAGGTAATCTTGGAACTGATGCCGCAATAGAAGCAAGTGATGTAGTAATTATGAATGATGACTTATCAAAAATTAAAACTGCACTAAATATTTCTAAACTAACTAAACATAAAGTAAAAGAAAGTATTATATTTGCACTTTTAATAAAGTTTATTATTTTAATACTAGGTATACTTGGAATAAGTACAATTTGGATGGCTGTTTTTGCTGATGTAGGAGTAACACTACTTGCTATTCTAAATGTTCTAACAATATTTTTAAAGAAAGTATAAATACCAAGATGACTAGATTTACATCTTAAATTATAAATGATATAATTAAAAAAATTAACAAAGTAAAAAGGAGCATATATGAGAAGAAGTATTGTCAGTGCAATTTTATTTATAGTAGCAGGAATTTCCTATTTAATTTCTGCTATTAAAGGAAATATTCCATTATATTACATTTTTGGAATATTACTATTATTATTTGGAGGTCTTTATATAAAAAGAGCTTTTTCTGAAAGAGAAAAAGAAATAGAAAGAAAACTAGAATTAGAAAAACAAAAAAATCTTAAGAAGATTAAGCGAGTAAAAATTAATAAAGATAAAATTAATAAGGAAAAGCCTAGTAAAGGAAAGAAGGAAAAATAAATGAGTATAATTGCTAAAAGATGTAATATAGTTGAACTTGATGTAGATATTATAGTTAATGCAGCTAATAAAACGTTACTCGGTGGTGGTGGAGTAGATGGAGCCATTCATCGTAAAGCCGGGAAAGGCTTATTAGAAGAATGTAGAAGCCTACATGGCTGCAAAACAGGAGAAGCTAAAATGACATCTGGCTATAATTTACCAGCTAAAAAAGTAATTCATACAGTTGGACCAGTTTACAGAGATGGTACCAAAGGAGAAGATAAATTATTAGAAAGTTGTTATAAAAACAGTTTAATTCTTGCCGAAGAATATCGTAAAAGTAATAATTTAGAAGAAGTAACAATGTCTTTTCCTTGCATTAGTACAGGACTTTATGGATATCCAAAAGAAGAAGCTGCAAATATAGCTATAAAGACAGTAAAAGACTTTAATAATGATAAAATAAATGTAATATTTGTTTGTTTCGAAGAAGAAGATTATGAAATATATAAAGAAAAGCTAAATTAAAGCTTTTTCTTTTTTTATCTAATAGGAAAGTTCTTTTAGAATCTATTAGGGAACAAAGAATAAATAAAAGGCACGAAAATGAAATATTTCATTTCATTTCATTTCTTGTGTTTTACCCCAAATAATTTTACACTATCAATGAAGTTTGAAGATTGTTTATAATTAAAAACCATGTTACAATTGCTTTAAGATAAGTTGCTTGTGTAGGATGTTATCGATGATGGATGGTGATGTCATTGAAATAATTTATAATTTGATATAGCAAATATAAAAAAGAAAGAGAAGTATTATGAAAAAATTTAAAAAAATTATAATGAGTGGTATGTTTGCAATCTTACTTGTACCTTCGTTTGCAAATGCAAAAAGTATTACTATGATAAACAATCAACATTTTACAAAAGAATCTTCTGTTGAAAATTTGTTGTTAGATGCTAATTTTAATAAGGAAGTAAAAGAATATCTTATTAAAGAATATGGAGAAAACTATCAACAAATTATAAGTAAAAACGAAGAATCTGTAGAAAAGGCCAGAAAAATCGAATCTACTTTTTCTAAAAAAATAATGGTACATTAGAATATCCTAACTATGTAGGTGGACTATTTATTAATGAAAATGATAATTTAGTTATACTGCTTGTTGAAAAAGAGGTTTCTAATTTAAAATCTGATTATTTAAAACAAATTTCAGATGATGATTCAATTAATGTTGAATACGTAAAATATTCCTATGAAGATTTGAAAAATGTACATGATAAAATCCTAAATTATTTTATTAATGAAAATAATGAAGGATATATTACAGGATTATATATTGATGTTGTTAAAAATAGATTGGTAGTTGAATTAAAAGAAAACAATGAGGAAGGTATAAAAAAATTTAAAGATTTAGTTATTGATTCTCCTATGGTTATTTATGATAATGAAAGAGTGTTCTCAGACATAGCAAATGCTAATCCAGGTGGTTCATTCACTTCATCTTCAAATCAGCTATGTTCTTGGGGATATAGAGCAAAGACAAGTTCTGGAGAAACTGGTATGATATCAGCAGGACATTGTTTTACAGGGAATGGAGCATCTGTTTCTGGGATTGGCACAGTTAAAAAATGGAAAAATAGTGGAAGTGTTGATGCTGCTTGGGTTCAAGCTTCAAGCGGAACTAACACTTTAGCGCAAAAACCTTCATTCAGCAATGAAACAACAGTATCAGCAAGCATTATTACATCATTTTACACAGGACAAAAAATAGCAAAACTTGGACAAACTACAGGTTATACAACAGGTTCTGTTACCAATCCTAGTTATACAGGAACATTTGGAACAAAATTTACTGATTTAGTTCTTGCTAGTTTACCAGCAAGTAATGGAGATAGTGGCGCAATAGTAATGGAACAAACTGCCAGTTTTAATGATGGCTTTAAAACCGCTGGAATTGCCAAAGCTGCTCAAAATAACTCTACTGCAATGGTTTTTGTTAAAGCCACTAATATTAATTCAGAATTTGGTTTATCTAGATATTGATAAGAAAGGTCTTTAAATAGGTGATTGAAAGTGAATAAGAAATTTCTAATAATAATTATTATATTTCTATTTGTGATAATTGGGTGTATTTTTATCTATGAGCAAAAGCCCTCTTTTAACGATGCTTTGAAAAAACTATCTTCGTCACAAAAAATTATTGTAAAAAAAATGGAATTTGATTCTAATAAATATGTTTATTATAAGAGTATTACTGATAAAACTCAGATTAATAATATAATTGATATTCTATCGCGATGTTCTGAGTATAATGATTGGAGAAATCTTAATCTTTCAGTTGATACATTTTCACTTTTTTTCTACGATTCTAAAGATAGATTAATTGTTAATGTAATATTCGATTCTAATGGATTTTTAAATATGGATTATAGAGGTCATATATTTTATTTTAAAACTGATGATAGTTCTAAACTTAATGATTTATTAAAATGAATATTATACTATAGTTGTAGAAAAGATTTTTAATATTACTAAAATAGCAAATTTCTTTTTATGAGAGCAAGATGAGGTAAGATTTGTTATTAAGATGTCCTGACATCGATTTTGATACAAGAATGATGATCATGATAAAATTATTAAAAATGGTTGAAGGTATATTTGATGAGAAAAACACCTTATCTAATAAGTGTAAAAAATTTTTATTTATGTCCGCTTTTCTTATATTTAGTAGTTTACTTATTTACTTATTATTAATCTTATATTTGTTCCTATAGATAATATTATAGTATCAAATCAATAGAATCACAAAGAATTTATTTTATACTGCAATTACAAGAACAAAGAAAACTTAAAGTTATTTGGATGATTCAATTCAAGCCAAAAGACTTGATTGTTTTGATAAAAGAGAAAGTAAAAAAATTTTAGAAATATTAAATCAAAATAAAAAAATATAACAGTAAACATCAGTTTTACTGTTTTTTTAACAAAATTTAAATAGACTCATATATTAATATGAAAGGAATTATTTATGAGAAATTATTTAAATAATTATTATAATTACTTACCAAACTCAATTCCTAACTATTATAGAAATAATCAAATTGATTTAGGTCCAACACCTAGTATTATAAATATAGAAAAAAGAACAGAAGAAAATAATAATTATAAAAAAGCATTATGGACTGGTAATAATATACAATTAATTTTAATGTGTATTCCTGTAGGAGAAAATACTGGTATAAAAACAAATCCAAATACAGAACAATTCATAAAGATAGAAGAAGGAAAAGCACTAGTAGAATTAGGACCAGATATAAATAATTTATCAGTACGAAAAGAAATTAATTCTAATTATGCTTTAATAATACCAGTAGGTACTTATTACAATATTACTAACATTAGTAATGAACCAGTAAAATTATATTATATAGATTCACCTCCTAACCATAAAAAAGGAACCATTAATATTACTAAGCAATAACTCAACATAAAGTTGAGTTTTATTCAACTAATATTCTATTGAAAAAATAAAAAAAAATAATATATAATATTGTCATAAGGAGAAGTATTATGAAAAAAAACAAAACATTTATAATAATAGGTTTAATATTAATAATTATATTTATACTATGTTTTTATTTAAAAACAAGTAAAACAATAAATGAACAAACAGATAGTGAAAAGTTTGCTAAAGAGTATGGTTTAGTAAATCAAAAAGGCGATATTATAGATAATGTCTTCGTATATCGTAGTAATGAAGAAATAATTAAAATCTTAAAAAATGGTACAGGAATAGTTTATTTAGGTTTTCCAGAATGTCCTTGGTGTAATGAATATGTAATATATTTAAATGAAGTAGCAAAAGAAAATAAAGTAGAAAAGATATATTATTTAAATATCTTAGAAGATAGAAAGAATAATACTAAGGAATATCAAGAAATAGTAAGTATTTTATCTGAATATTTACAAAATGATGAAGAAGGAAATAAAAAAATATATGTACCTGCTGTAATTGCTGTTAAAGATGGAAAAATAGTTGGATTTGATGATGAAACAGCTTGGGATACAAAGGGATATGACTCTCCAAGTGATTACTGGAAAAATGAAGACTTAGAAGGATTAAAAAATAAATTATCATGTATGATGAAAGACTGTGAAAAAAACATCTGTACATCAGAATGTAACAAATAAGAAGAAATGATACTAAAAAGTGTCATTTTTTCTTTGATATGATATAATTTTATTATGGAGGTGTAGTATGCCTAATATTATTGATTATAGTAAGTATTATGGAACTAAAACATTTTCTGAAGTTCCATTTAATGATATTGATGCCCTAATTTTAGCTAAACTTTCTTATTTAAATTTTAGCGAAGTAAAAAATCTTTTACCAAGTACTATTGAAAAAGTAAGTAAAGATTATTTTTATGTTGTAACTAATGAAAAAGTAAAAAATAAAAAAAGTGTCTATAAATATGCCCATAGTTTACTTGGCTATATTAAAAATACGCCTAGATTTAAAGATATAGAAATAATAAATTACTCAAGAGTTGTTGATACTGAAAAACAATTCGGAGCTATGACTTTTAAATATGATGATTGGATATATATATCTTTTGAAGGAACAAATGAGTATATATCTGGATGGAGAGAGGACTTTGATTTATCTAATAAATATCCTATTCCAAGTCAAAAATTAGCCATAAATTATCTAAAAGAAATATCATCAAGTCATAAAAAAATATACATCGGTGGACATTCTAAAGGTGGAAACTTAGCCATTATTTCTGCAATGGAATCTAGCAAACAAATAAAAAATAAAATTGAAACAATCTATGACTTTGATGGACCTGGAGTAAGAGAACAAGAATTTAATAGTAATAAATTTCAAGAACTAATTCCTAAAATAAAAAAATATGTACCTAAAGGAAGCCTAATAGGCATGATACTTTATTCAACACCTAACTACTATGTCGTTAGTAGTAGCAATAAAGGAATCCTACAACATCATGCAGTATCTTGGCAATGCTTTGGTAGTTATTTTATACTAGATAAACAAGATAAAAGTAGTATAAACTTTTCAGAATCTATAAAAGACTTTCTAAAAAATAATAGTGAAGAAGATATTAGAAACTTTGTAGAAGCTATTTTTAATGTCTTAAAGAAATCCGACATAACAACAACAGAAACAGTAAGTCTTAAAAAAATAATTAAATGTGTAAACTATATAAGAGAGTTTAAGACGGATGAGAATACAAAAGATAAATTATTAAAATTATTTAATATAATTTTAGCTTTATATACAACAAAATAAAGGAGTGAAAATATGAAAGTATTAATAGGAACAACTAATCCAGGAAAAATAGAAGGAGCAAAAGAAGCTCTAAGTAATTTCTTTGATGATGTTGATATAGAAGGAATAAAAGTATCATCTAATGTTAAAGATCAACCAGTAGATGAAGATACTTATTTTGGAGCAAGAAATAGAGTAGATAATTTAATTGAATATGCTAAAAAAAATAATATAGAAGCAGATTATTTTTTAGGTATAGAATCAGGAATATGTAATATATATAACACTTGGATGATTTTAAATATTGCCGTTGTTAAAGATAAATCTGGCTATGAAAGTATAGGAATAGGTCCTGCTTTTCCCGTACCAGATTCCTATGTACATGAAATTATTTCTACTAGTTTAGGAGAAGTATTTGATAAAGTCTATTCAAAAAGTAACCTAGGTCAAGGAAAAGGTGGTATAAATGCCTTAACTCATGATAGTATTAGTAGAATTGATATAACAAAAGAAGCATTTATCATGGCTATGACACAATTTGTAAATGGTACTGTTTGGAAAACAGAAACTAAAGGTAAGTATAAAGTAAAAAAGTAATTGGGAGGCTATTATGCAATTAAAAAAATGGCACAGTACAGAAATAGAAGAAGTCTATAAGATATTAAATAGTAATGAGGCTGGTCTAACTGATGAAGAAGTTGAAAAAAGACTAAAAAAATATGGAAAGAATGAACTACCTAAAAAGAAGAATGATTCTCTATTAAAAATATTTTTCAATCAATTACTAGATCCAATTGTATTACTATTAGTAGTTGCTATGATATTTTCATTTATTATTAATGAAAATATTGATGCCATCGCCATTGCTTTTATCATTGGAATAGATTTATTACTTGGAACATATCAAGAATGGAAAGCTAATAAAAATGTTGAAACTTTAGCAAAATTAATAGAATTAAAGACTTTGGTTCTTCGCTCAGGTAAAGAAATAGAAATATATTCTCATAACTTAGTACCAGGTGATATTGTACTATTATCATCAGGCGATAAAATAAGTGCTGACTTAAGAATTATTGAAAGTAATAATTTAACTATTGATGAATCTATTCTAACTGGTGAAAGTACAAGCGTTTTTAAAGACTCAAATCTTATCACAAAAGATGTAATTTTAGCAGAAAGAAAAAATATGTTATATGCAGGTACAAGTGTTTTATCCGGTAGAGGAAAAGCAGTAGTAACAGCAACCGCTATAAATACTGAACTAGGTGAAATAGCTAAGCAAGTTAATAATACTAAAGATGCTAAATCACCATTAACAATTAGAATGGAAAAATTTTCAAAACAAATAACACTTTTAATAATAGCAGTAGCAATCATAACTGCCATAATTCTATATTCAAAAGGAACATCAGGTAATGAAATATTTCTTTCAGTAATTGCCTTATCCGTATCAGCAATGCCAGAAGGACTACCTTTAGCTTTAACCATGGCTTTAACAATAGGCTCAAATCGTATGAGTAAAAAGAGTGTAGTTGTCAAAAAACTTAACTCCGTTGAAAGTCTAGGTAGCTGTACTGTTATCGCAACAGATAAAACCGGTACCCTAACTGTAAATGAACAAACAGCCAAGAAAATCGTTTTACCAGATAGCACTATATTTAATATAGAAGGTACTGGATATAATGATAAAGGAAAAATTATACCCGAAAAAGAAGCAAAACTAGAAAAAGCAAAATTTATAAGTAAATTAGGCGTTTTAAATAATGAAGCAAAATTAGAAAAAACAAAATCAGGATATGAACACATAGGAGATTCTATTGATGTAGCTTTTCTATCCCTAGGACTAAAAGCAAAAGTAAATATAGATGATATAAAAATAACTAATCGTATAAATTATGAATCTGAAAATAAGTATTCTGCTGTATTTTATAAAGAAAAAGGAAAAGACTATTGTACTGTAAAAGGCTCTTTAGAAAAAATATTAGAGTTTTGTACAACAATGAGAATTAATAATAAAGAAGAAAAAATAAATATAGAAAGAATTAAAAAACAAAATGAAATGTTAGCTAGTCAGGGTTATCGTGTTATTGCTATTGCATCTGGAAAAACTAATAATGAAAAATTAGAAAAATTAACATTTGAAGGCTTAGTAGCCTTTATTGACCCAGTTAGAAAAGAAGTATATGATTCTATTGAAAAATGTAAGAAGGCAGGTATAAAAGTTGTTATGATAACAGGAGATCATCCTCTAACAGCCTATTCAATAGCAAAAGATTTAGGGTTAGTAGAAAGTTATGATGAAGTAACAACAGGAAAAGAAGTTGATGAATACTTATCCAAGGGTAAAAAAGAATTTGATAAATTTATAAAAACTAAAAGAATATTTACTAGAGTTACACCAACAAATAAACTAGAAATAGTAAATTCCTTAAAAAGGCAAAAAGAATTTGTTGCTGTAACAGGTGATGGTGTAAATGATGCACCAGCCCTTAAAGCTGCAAATATTGGAATATCAGTAGGATCAGGAACTGATGTTGCAAAAGAAACATCTTCAATGATTATTCTAGATGATAATTTCAAATCAATCGTTTTAGGTATTAAAGAAGGAAGAAATGCTTACAGTAATATTCGTAAAGTTAGTTATATGCTTCTATCCTGTGGCGTAGCAGAAGTTTTATTTTTCCTTCTAGCAATCATTTTAGATATGCCTATGCCTTTAGTAGCCATTCAATTACTCTGGCTAAATCTTGTAACAGATGGACTTCAAGACTTTGCCTTATCATTTGAAAAATCCGAAGAAGGAAGTATGGAAGAAAAAGCAAGAAAACCAAATGAATCACTATTTAATAAAGAGTTATTAAGTGAAGTATTAATCTCAGGATTATCAATAGGAATAATAGTATTTATAGTCTGGATATATTTAATAAATGAATTAAACATGCCAGTTAAAATAGCTAGAGGATATATTGTTACTCTAATGGTATTTATTCAAAATATGCATGTTTTAAACTGTCGTAGTGAAAAAAGATCAGTATTTAAAAAATCAAAAGAAAAAAATCCATTAATAATATTTAGTATATTATCAGCTATAATAATCCAAATATTATTTAGTGAAATTCCTATTCTTAGTAAATTCTTACAAACTACTAGTATACCTATAAGTCATATGATAATATTATTTATTATCTCAACATCTATAATATTTATAATGGAAATATATAAATTAATAAAAAGAAATAAACTAAAACAAAATAAAATGGTATAATAAAGAAACAAAACTAATACTTATAAACAGGAGGAATCATTTATGAACGAAAGACAATCAGTATTAGAAATAAGTACTAAAGCTTTTAAACATAATATTGAAGAAATAAAAAAAATAATAGGTCCAAATAAAGAAATAATGTATGTAATGAAAGCTAATGGATATGGTACTTATTTAAATAAAAATATTAATATTATTAAAGACTTTAAAATAATAGCAACCGCCATAGTAAAAGAAGCAGTTGAACTAAGAGTAACTGGTTTTAAAAATAAAATTTTTGTTTTAAATCAGCCCTATATAGAAGATATAGAAAATATCATAAATTATGATGTTACAATAGGTGTAGCAGACTTAGACTTTATAAAAGAATTATCTAAGCGTAAAGACAAGTTTACTATTCATTTAGAATTAGAAACAGGCATGGGTAGAACAGGTATCAGTATGGAAAATTTAGAAGAAGTCCTAAATTTTCTAAAGACAACTAACAATATTGAAGTTGAAGGTGTATACACTCACTTATCAGCACCTGATATAGATTTAGAGTTTACTAATAAACAAATGGATTTATTTAAAAAAGGTGTAAAAAAAGTAAAAGAATATTATAAAGATATAAAATATATTCATGCACTAGCTTCTAATGGTATTTTAAATATTGATGATGATTTTTGTAATTTAGTAAGACCAGGAATATTACTCTATGGTTATCTTCCATCAAATAAAATAAAAAAAGAAATAAATTTAGAACCGGTTGCTAAATTAAAATCTAGAATACTATTTATTAAAGAAATACCAAAAGACACTAGTATTAGTTATGGAAGAACTTTCATTTCTACTAATAAAATGAAAGTAGCAACTATAGGCATTGGTTACGCTGATGGTATAAGACGTAATTTATCTAATACAGGACAAGTAATAATTGATAAAAAAATAGCCAAAATTATAGGTACAATCTGCATGGATTCATTTATGACAGATGTTACTAATATAGATAACGTAAAAGTAGGGGACTATGTATATATATTTGATAATGACAAAATAAAATTAGAAGATATTGCTAATCAATGTAATACCATAAGCTATGAAATTTTATCAACAATATCAAATAGAGTACCAAGAGTATTTATAGATTAAAAACTATAAACAGGAAGTGATAAGTATGGATCAAGAAAAAATAGGTAAAATTATCAAACAACTAAGAAAAGAAAATAATCTTACCCAAAAAGATCTAGCTGACAAATATGGTGTAACATATCAAGCAGTAAGTAAATGGGAAACAGGTAAAAATATTCCAGATATAAGTCTACTAAAACAAATAAGTAAAGACTTTAATCTAAATATTGAAGATTTATTAGAAGGAAGAAAACAAAAAAATAATAAATTAAATAAGAAAGTATTAATATCTATATTAATAATAGTTATAACAATCTTAATAATTACTATACCATTAATTATTATTAAAAATAATCATAGCTTTGAATTCAAAACTTTAACTTCTAGTTGCTCTAGTTTTAAAATAACAGGTAGTATTGCTTATAATGATAAAAAATCATCTATTTATATTTCAAATATTAACTACTGTGCAGGAGATGATAATACTGAATATAAAAAAATAGAGTGTGTATTATATGAAAAAATAGATAATACCGAAAGTAAAATAGCAAGTGCAACATATAAAAATAATAAAACAATTAAATTAGAAGATTATCTAAAAACTGTCCAATTTAATATTGATAACAATTCTAATACTTGTAAAAATTATAAAAATAATAGTCTATTTCTTCAAATAAAAGCAACAGGAGAGAATAATAAAATAACTCTTTATCAAGTTCCTTTAACAATGACTAATAATTGTTCATAAATTTATTGAAAAAAATAGAACAACATAATATAATTATAATAAGATAGGAGTGAAAAAATGAGTAAGTTAAAAATTAATTCTGGTTTAGCAGCAATAATCTTAATAGGATCATTATTTGCAGGATGGCAAACAATGTTAATAGTAGTTTTATTAATGCTGATATTTTGTGAAATTGATGAAAAAATCAAAAATCTTGCAACATCAGTAATAGCATTCTTTGTAGGAATAACATTAATTTCAATACTATGGTCCCTAATACATGATGGAGTAAGCTTAATATTTGATGGACTTGAAACTGTTATAGGTGTTATTAATTCATATCTATCAATAGGTAACCAAATTAATATAACCAAGCTTGAATTAAAAGTAATTGAACCAATAGAATCTATTTTATCTCTTGGCGATTCACTAGTAGACTTCTTAATACTATTTACTAAGTTTGGCTTTATTATTTCTGTATTTACTGGAGCTGCTATGAAAAATAATTACTTCACAAGAAAAGTTAATGAATATATTAATAAAGCTCTAGGTTTTATTAATAATTATGGACTAAATCAAGCACCAGTAAATGTTCAAAACAACATTAATAATCAAAACAGACAAGATACAATTTTATAAAAATAAAAAAAGTTGAAATTCAACTTTTTTATTTGTTTAAATATTTCATTTCACCCATTCTAGAAGTAGGAACAAATCCAGCATCAGCACTAACTACATCTGGAATTCTATTAACAATAGCAGCACAAGTAAGTTCAACAGTAGAAGGTCTTGTAATTACTAAGTTAGTACTAGGTTCACCTTCAACAGTCCAATCATTTCTATCACAGTCATTACTACTATAAACTTTACCAATACATTCGGTTTCAATAATAATACCTTGCTTTGTAGTAGTAGTAACAACAGCACTCATTCCAGTAGCAATACCAGCCTTAATATCCATATCAAGTGTTGTAGAATGTATATCACAATCTGAAAACATTGGTACACACTTTTGAGTTTGACTAACTACATCTAAATGCAATTTATCACATAACCAGCCATTAACATTCCACATATAACTAGGAGCATACGTACCAGAATTAATTAATTCCAATCTTTCTTCATCGCTCATTCTATCAACACTAGCAATTTCTTTATCAAAATCTTCTGCAGTAAGTCCTGCACCATGAGCTTTAGCTAAAGCAATTCCATAATCTTCAACATTATAAGATGAACTTCCCTTTATTTTAGTAATCTTTTGTGTAGTACCAGCTAAAGTAGTAATTAAATTAGCCCAGAACGCATCTTGATAACCAGAACCTGTAACTGTACAATTATTCTCCTTTGCTAACTTATCAATCTCTAAAGTAAGATTTGGATTAGAATTCATAGGATAAAAAGCTTCTTCACAAGTAGTAATAGCATTAACTCCATGTTTAGCACATAAAAGTAATGCATCTTTACAATCACTAAGTAAACTCATAGTAGTAACAATACAAACATCAGCCTTAACATCAGTAAATAATTTATCAGCATCAGAAACAAAAGTAATAGTAACACCTGTATCATTACATCCTATAACTGTTCCAATATCTTTACCTATAATATCAGGATTAATATCAATTGCTCCTACAATTTCCCATCCATTCTCAAGTACATAACGCATTGTATATTTAGCCATTTTTCCACAGCCATATTGTATAACTTTCATTAAATCATCCTCCTAATATTATATTACCATAAAAACAATTACTATTAACAACTTTTTTTAAAAGATTATACAAAATAATGTATAATATTAATAGGTGAAGTAATATGGAATTAAAAAAAGTAGGAGAAAAAACCTATTATATTAAAAATAATACTAATATTGGTATTTATGTACTAGATAATAATCGCATTATCTTAATAGACACAGGTAATGATAAAGAGTCAGGAAAAAAAATCCTAAATATTATAAATGAACAAAACTGGGAAGTAGAAGCTATTATTTCCACTCACTCTAATGCAGATCATATAGGTGGAAATAAAATAATTCAAGATAGAACTAATTGTAAAATATATAGTTATAATATTGAAAAAAGTATCACAGAATATCCAATATTAGAACCTTCATTTTTATATGGAGCTTATCCTTTTGAAGCTTTAAAAAATAAGTTTCTTTTAGCAAGTCCTTCAAATGTTATAAATATAAAAGAAAATCCAATTGAAGGATTAGAATATATTGAACTAAAAGGTCACTTCTTTGATATGATTGGCATTAAAACAAGTGATAATATCATCTTCCTAGCAGATTCTTTAGTTAGTGAAGAAACAATAAATAAATATCATGTTTTCTTTATTTATGATGTAGAAGAATACTTAAATACTCTAAACTATCTAAAAAACTTATCTGCAAAATTATATATTCCATCTCATTGTGAAGCAACAACTAACATTAATGACTTAATAGAATTAAATGAAAATAAAATTAAAGAGATTACAAATTTAATCTATAATTATTGTATAACACCAAGTACCTTTGAAGAAATCTTAAAAAAAACATTTGATAATTATAACTTAACAATGAATGCTACTCAATATGTATTAATAGGTAGTACAATTAAATCATATTTATCTTACTTAACTAATAATAAAAAAATAACTTATGAATTTATCGACAATAAAATGTATTGGAAACAAGTATAATAAAAAGAACTAAAAAAATTAACTAGAGAAGAAATAAAAGAAAATATTATTGTATTTAGTGATGATGCTACTTTATACATGCAATTAGGACATAAGTCCTTTTTATTTTTCTTTATTAATACATATTAATTATGTAACTATTAAATATTTTCATAAATTACTATAGGAGGAAAATTTATGGAAATATTAGATGAAAAAAAAGTAGTTGTTGAAACTTATCAAGAATTTGAAACTATTTTAACAGAAAATAATAATTATACATACATATACATTGGAAACAATATAACATTAGAGTCCGGTATTACTATAAATGAAAATAAAAAAAAGATAATTATTGATGGAACATATTTAAATAATAAATATACCATTACCTGTATGAGTAGTAATAAAGAAGAAGATACAATTACACTTACTAATAATACCGAAAAAATTATAATTAAAAATATTAATATAATTAATCCTAATACATATGGAGTAGTTTATATTCCACAAGAAGAAAAATATCAAAAAGTAACTATTGAATATAATAATATTACTTTTAATGGAACTCAGTTATCATATAATCCATTTGGAACAACTAAAATTATTGATAGTAACATCACAATAGAAGAAACAAATGGAATACTTGCTAGAGCTGTAACTGAATCTAACAAAGTAGAAATAGGAGGAAATACAAACATAGAAAGTAATGCAACAAATAGTACTTTATTTCTTTATCGAAATGATGAACAAAATCCAAGTATGATCTTTGCTCCTAATAGTAGAATCAATATAACTACTGATACAAAAGAATTTATGTCTGGTACTAATAAACTAGAATTTAATGTTTTACATGATACAGAAGTAAACCTAATAACTGGTAATGGCTTTGCTCCTAATCCTGTATATGGAGCTTCCTCAGTTTTAATAGATACCAATGCAACTTTAAACTTTATTGAAAAAAGTCATCAAAGAGTACCATTCTGGTCAATATATAATAGTCTAACAGTAAATGAAAATGCCAATTTATTTATAATTAATTCTTATGATAATACACCAGTTGACAATTATAATATATTTTTTAAAGGAGCTAATCCAACAATTACTTTAAACAATCCTAATAGTATTATAATATATACTAAAAACTCCAATATAATACATACAACAAATGACCTTAACTTCAATTTTAAATTAAATAGAATAAACTTTTGGAATGATTCAACATCTCTAACTTCAGCAGGTGATATTAACAATTTACCAGATTATTCTTGGTACAAAGAAAATGACTTAATTCAAATAACCGGCAAAATAACTTCAACTACAACAGAAATAACATCACATAATTTAACTTTAGAAGAATTAAATCATCTTCCTGATTTAAATAATTTTTCTTTTCAAAATAAAAAACAATTTTCAACAGGATCATCCAATATAAATATTCATCCTATAAATTCTAATAAAATGAAAATAACAGGACATGCAGAAAGTTTTGCTGATGTTTTAATAGAATATGATAATATAACTAATACAGTAACTTCAGATGAAACAGGATTTTTTGAACTAAACTTATCCAGTCCAATAAATGATAATACAGAAGTAAAAATAATATCTAATTTAGCAAATAGTTTTATTTATAAAAGTCGTTTAATAAAAACACCTTTCACTGGAGAATTAACATTAATGGAAACGCCAAAGTCAACTAGTTTCTCATTTCAACCAGTATCTACTAGCCCAGTTATATTACCAAAAACAAAAAGTGAAAAAATAAAAATAATAGATAGTAGAACAGACGCATCAGATTGGGAATTATATGTTCATATAACAAGACCATTAACTTCTAAGAATAATTATACTTTACTTAATGCCTTGATATTTAAAACATTTACTAATGAAATAATAATTTTAAATGAAGTGCCTTCCAAAATATATACTGTAACTGATAAATATGAAGAGGCAGAAGTATATAACATTACCTGGTCACAAGAACAAGGAATATTATTAAGATTACAAGAAGGATTAGAAGTAAATGAAGAATATATAACAAATATTATTTATAGTATAAAATAAAAAATCACAAAAAAGTGATTTTTTACCTCCTCCAATGTAGAGTACCACACCAGTTATTTTGAAATGACCAGTTTAACTTTAAACCATAAACAATAACTGTGTTACTTTTAACTTTCTGTCCACTCCTATAATGTAATGTTGCATAATTTTTTAATACAAAGTATTTGTTATTAATTCTTCGTAACTTGAAACTTAAGAGTAGAACTTGATGAGGGAGATACATCATCTAAATTAATAGTTAAAGTATGTGTATCATTATTATAAGTATATTGTGATAAAGTAGCATTAACACCATCAATAGTTACACTTCCATCAACAAAAGAAACATTAGTAGTATCAATAATATCAGTAATAACTGGTTTTTCATAAGTGTTTTCTGCTTGATTATCTAAAACAATAGTATAAGTAAGAACTCCATCAATCCAGTTTGTCTTATCAGCTTCTTTCTTCAAAGTTAATCCATCTACTAAATTTACAACAGAAACATTAGAAGTAATAGCAGTAGGAATACCATTATAATTACCAAGAACAGTAGCTGTATTATTTAATTCGCTCATAGTCACCTCCTACATAAGTTTATGAAACAGTAAAAAAGATAATTAAAACTTTTGTATATTACTAAATAATATTTCATGCTATAATTAATATAGATAGGTGAGAATATGAGTGTAGAAGAGTTAAAAAAATTACAAAAAGAAATAATAGAAAAAAAGAAAAACATGAAAAAAAGAAAAACATGAAAAAAAGTCTAAAATAATAGTAATTGTAGTTATCTTAATAACATACATTATTACATTTAGCATAACAAAAGAAATATCATTATTTCTTATAATATTTTCTACTATAATAGCACTAATTTTAGGAGCTATTATAAGTACAATTACAACGCCAAACGGATTAGCAATGGAAATTGAAAATCTTTATAAAGAATTTAAAAATACTTTTGTTAAAAAAGCTTTAAGTAATTACTTTGACAATTTAGAATATGATCCAAATAAAGGTTTAAATGAATCGTTCGTTCTAGAAAAAGGCTTATTATCAACTGGTGATTGGTATTCTTCAAATGATTATATTTCTGCAACATATAATAAAATAAAGTTTGAACGAGCAGATATTCATATAGAAAAAAAAGAAGAAAGAAAAAATTCATCTGGAGAAGTAGAAGAAGTCTGGGTAACACAATTTAAAGGTCCATGGATGATATTTGACTTCAATAAGAAATTTAAATCTAATCTCATTATTCAAAAGGGTTATTTTATTAACTGGCAACCAGGTAATGTTACAAGAATTGAAACTGAAAATGTTAATTTTAATCAGGAGTTTACTGTTTACGCAACAGATGAACATGAAGCATTTTACATTTTAACACCAAGCTTTATGGAAAAAATTCAAAAAATATCTAAAAAAATAGGATATAGAATTAGACTTGCCTTTAATGATAGTAAACTACATATTGGAATAGATTCTGGTGATGACTTATTTGAATATAATTATTTAGAAGAAATTAACGAGGCAAAAATAGAAGAAGAATTTAAAAAAGATATTAAAGTAATTATTGATTTTATAGATGACTTAGATTTAACTAGTGATTTATTTAAAGAATAAATAAATTTATAATTTGAAATGTAAATAGATAAAATACTGCTTAGTTTTTATCTATTTTTATTTATAAGAAATTTTTAATTATACAATAACTTAAAACATATAATACTACGTCTTTAGAATATATATAATTAACTAAAGAAAAAATAAAATAATGACTAGTAATCTCTAATAAAACAATAATTATTGTAATTTAATAATATGTATGTTAAAATATCTAATAGTGTTAGATATTTTAAAGGAGATTGATAAAAATGAATTATGAAGAATTGGCTGAAAACTTATTTCAACAATTAAAAATAAATGCTTCAGAACCAACACTTGTTGAAACTTTAAATGATTTTAATCATGGCGAAGTAGGAGTACTCAGTTATTTAGCTTTCGATAAAGATGAATCAACTCCTGGAGAACTAAGTGAAAAACTTAATGTCTCAACAGCTAGAATTGCTAGTATTTTAAATTCTTTAGAAAATAAAGAATATATTAAAAGAAAAGATAATAATTTAGATAAAAGAAAAACTTTAGTAGTAATAACAGAAAAAGGAAAAGAACTTGCTACAGAAGTAAAACAAGAAATAATAAATAAAATTATAAATGTAATAAAAGAACTAGGCTATGAAAGAATAAATGAATATATAAATATTGCCTTAGAAATTAAAAATATCATAAATAAGCAGTAATTACTGCTTAAAAAAACATAAATTATCTAACACAGTTAGATAAAAGGAGGACATAAATGTTAGAATTAAAAAAAATTACTAAAATATATGAAACAGAGGAATTTAAACAAAAAGCTTTAAATGAAGTTAGCATAAACTTTAGAAGTAATGAATTTGCCTCAATTTTGGGACCATCAGGTTCAGGAAAAACAACTCTTCTTAATATAATAGGTGGACTTGATCAATATACCTCAGGTGACTTAATTATTAATGAAACAAGTACAAAAGAGTACGATGATAGAGAATGGGATTCATATCGCAATCATAGAATTGGATTTGTATTTCAAAGTTATAATCTAATACCACATCAGACAATACTTTCAAATGTCGAACTTGCTCTTACTTTATCTGGCGTATCTAAAGCAGAAAGAAGAAAAAAAGCCAAAAAAGCTTTAAAAAAAGTAGGATTAGAAAACCATATAAATAAAAAACCAAGTCAATTATCCGGTGGTCAAATGCAAAGAGTAGCAATTGCTAGAGCATTAGTAAACGAACCAGATATACTACTTGCCGATGAGCCAACTGGAGCACTTGATACCAAAACAAGTATCCAAATTATGGAATTAATTAAAGAAATAGCCAAAGATAAATTAGTAATTATGGTAACCCATAACCCTAACTTAGCTAAAGAATATTCAAGTAGAGTAATTGAATTAAAAGATGGAAAAATAGTAAGTGACTCAAATCCTTATACTGGCGAAGTTAATACAAAAGAAGAATTAGAAATAAAAATGAAAAAAACAAAAAAGACATCTATGAACTTAAAAACAGCATTATCATTATCCTTGAATAATTTAATGACTAAAAAATGGCGAACTATTCTTACATCTTTTGCTGGTAGTATCGGTATAATAGGAATAGCTCTCATACTATCATTATCAAATGGTGTTAGCAGTTATATAACAAGAGTTCAAGAAGAAGCCTTAACATCATATCCATTAACTATAGAAGAAAGCTCTATTGATATAACATCAACTATTTCTGAAAGAAGAGAAGAAATATTAACTGATATAAAAGAAAAAAATAAAGATGATAATAAAATATACTCCAATAATACTATAGCTGATACTTTATCATTAATGAGTAGTAAAGCAAGCTCAAACAATTTAGAATTATTCAAAAAATATATTGAAAGTGATAAAAGCGATATTAAAGAGTATACAACTGCGATAGGTTATGAATACGACTTAAATTTACAAATATATAAATCAGATATTTCAAAAGAGATTGTTCAAGTAAATCCTAATACAGTTTTAGAAAGCATTGGTATTCCATCAAATGCTGTCGCATCCAAGTACATACTTAATGATACCTGGCAAGAAATGTTTGATAATGAAGAAATTAATGAAAAGATGTATGAAATAGTTAGCGGTAGAATGCCAAAAACTTATAATGAAGTTGTATTATTAGTAGATAGTAATAATAAAATAAGTGATTATGTACTATATGCACTTGGAATAAAAGATCAAAGTGAATTAGAAGAGTTTTATAAAAAAATAACAACTGGTGAAGAAATAGAAACAGAAGAAATGGCCTTTGACTATGATGAATTAATTGGCTTATCATATAAACTATTATTAAATACAGACTACTATACAAAAGTAGGAGGAGTCTGGGTAAATAAAAAAGATGATGAAAGCTATTTAAAATCAAAACTATCATCAAGCGAAGAAATTAAAGTTGTTGGAATAGTAAAACCAAGCAAATCTTGGTCTGGAGCTATATCTACAACAGGCGGAATTCTTTATACAGATGAATTAGAAAAATATGTAATTGAAAAAATAAATAATAGCCAAATTGTAAAAGAACAAAAAGAAAATCCAGATATAAATATAATTACTGGTTTAAAATTTTCTGATGAAGAATTTAGTATAGATAAATTAAGTCCCGAACAAAAGAAATATTTGCAATCTTTATCTACTGATGAACTTGCTAATGTAATATCAAAGTATAAAGAACAATCTAAATCAACATATGAAAGTGTTTTAAAAGAACTAGGATCAGTTGATTTAAATAAACCAAGTGCCATAAATATTTATGCAAAAGACTTTGAATCTAAAGATAAAATAAAAGATATAATTGATACTTATAATAAAGATCAAGAAGAAAAAGGCAATACTGCCAATGTAATTAGTTATAGTGACTTAGTTGGCATGTTAATGTCAAGTGTAACAGATATTGTTGATATTATAAGTTATGTTTTAATTGGATTTGTATCTATATCATTAGTTGTATCTTCAATTATGATAGGTATAATAACATATATATCAGTATTAGAAAGAACAAAAGAAATAGGTATATTAAGAGCACTTGGAGCTAGCAAAAAAGATGTATCAAGAGTCTTTAATGCCGAAACATTAATTGTTGGTTTAACTGCTGGAATAATTGGAATAATTGTAACGGTAATATTAAACGTACCAATAAACTTAATAATTAACAAATTAGCGGGTGTACAAAATTTAAGCAAGTTACCATTACTTGGTGGAATTTTCTTAATAATAATTAGTGTTATATTAACAATGATAGCTGGACTTATACCATCATCATTAGCAAGTAAAAAAGATCCAGTAGAGTCATTAAGAAGTGAATAGTAAGAAAGGAAATATAGGATGAAAAATTTAATAGTTTATTATTCCTACGAAGGAAATACAGAAGAAATTAGTAAAGCAATAAAAGATGTAATAAAAGCAGATGTATTAAAAATAACTCCTAAGAACGAGAAAAAAACAAAGAGCATGTTAAGATTCATTAAAGGTGGAATACAAGTATATGGAACAAAAAAAATAGAACTAGAACCATACAAAGTAGATATATCTAAATATGATAATATCTTCATTGGCTCTCCATGTTGGTTTGGTAGTTATGCACCTCCCATTAATACTTTTCTAAATGAAAACAAAATAAAAAATAAAAATATTTATCTATTTGTATGTTCTGGTGGTAATTTAAGAAATACCTGGAGTAACTATGAAAAAGCACTAGAAGGAAATAACATAATTGCTAAATTAAATTTAGTATATCCAATAAAGAAAGATTTAGAAAAAGCAAAAAAGGAAGCTTGCGACTGGGCTCTATCAAATCTAAAATCTAAGTAATTGTTTTAAACTTCATTATCTAGTATAATATATACTATAATGAAGTTTTATTTATAATAAAACATAAATTTAAATAACTATTAACAAATATAATATAAAACTTTAAATAGAAAGGAAATATATTATAAATGGATAATCTAAAAAATCTTAGTAATGAAGAAATTGTTAATCTAATAAAACAAGGAAAGGTTGGAGTAGCTGATATTATTGATTCAGGAATATGTCCTACTTGCTTCAATAAAGAAAATGATAATGTTTTATATGGAGATGAAACAGATAAAATAATTTTTGAAAATGAAAATTTAAAAGCATTCTTGGTAGGAAATCCAAGAGCTTTAGGGCATGTTGCAATAAGTACTAAAAAACATTTCAAAGATATGATGGAAGCAGACGATGAAATTTGTACTGAAATATTTTTACTTGCTAAAAAAACTATGCAAGTATTAAAACAAGTTTATAATGCTGAAAGCGTATATTTATGTACTATGTGTGATGGACCAATGAATCATTTTCATATACAGTTAATCCCTAGATATTCATATGAAAAAAGAGGTTCAAAAAACTTTGTAAAACCTAGGTTTGAATACAAAGAAGATAAAGATAAACTTGCAAAAATTAAAAGATTATTGAATTGATTAAAAATGAAAAATGTGTAATATACTAACTTACACATTTTTATATATTATTATTTTATTCTTATGCTATTTAATAATAAACTCAGCTGATACATAAAAATCATCAAAGGTCTCATTATTGTTTTTTATACCAATACTTTTTATAATTCTATATTCTCCTTTTACTAGTTTACCATAAGCATTTTTCCAATCAATTTCAATTTCTCTAGATTCATTTGATTTTAATACATATGCAGGAGAATTAAAGTTTAATTGTACATTTATCTTATGCCATTTCCCATCTTTTTTAATTTCTATTTCATAAGAGTCTCCAAGTTGAATATCTACATCATTATTATTTTTTAAGATTAATGTTGCACTTGTTTTAGTTAATGTATTTTCTTTAACAGCTAATGTTACTCCTTTTTCTAAAATTTCAATATCAGATTTTTCTCCAATATCAAATTTATTTTTTAAAGCTCCACAACCTGTTAATCCTAGTATAAAAAAACAACATATTAAACTAACAAATATTCTCTTTTTCAAACTTAATCACCTTCTAATAATTTATTATTTACTTTATAAATCTATAGTCAATATATCATATACATTTTTAAAAGTAAAGATTGCACTATAAGTAAACAAAGTTGCAATTTATCCTAAAATATAGTATAGTAAACATAGTTAATTAAAAAGCGATTCATTCGAAGTAATTATTTTATAATATTTTAAAGAGAGCTTATGCTTGGTGAAAATAAGCAAAATTAAAATAATGAATTACAAATGATGATTTTAAATCGGATAATATCCGTTATCAATAAAAGGTAATAAACTATTATTACAAATAAAGATGGTACCACGAGCAATTCGTTCTTTTGAATGTTTTGTTCGTTTTTTATTTATAAGGAATTTTCTTCTTAAATAGTAACATTACTTGTTGACAAA
>CAZIFN010000009.1:0-31927 GCA_964538205.1 uncultured Mycoplasma sp. | reverse complement strand
ATCCTAATGTTTTAGGAACACCTTGATCTAACATCAAAAATATAATTCCATATGTTGTTTGAAAAGATGTATGTTTATACAACTTATTTAAAACAACTTGAGCATTTGCATCTTTTTTTAAAGTAATAGTAATTTTTATACCATTTTTTAAATCCGAATGATAATCTGCTATACCCTCTATTGTCTTATTATGAACAAGCTCAGCAACTTTATTTTTTAATTCCAAAGTATTTACACCATAAGGAACTTCATCAATAATTATATATTGCTTACCATTTGTTTCTTCTATAGTAGCTTTACTTCTAATTGTAATACTACCTCTACCTGTTTCATAAGCCTTTCTTATACCAGCATTTCCTAATATTGTTGCCCCTGTAGGAAAGTCAGGACCTTTTATATATTGCATCAATTCGTCCAATTCAATATCTGGATTATCTATATATGCAACACATCCATCAATAACCTCTTTTAAATTATGAGGTGGAATATTAGTAGCCATTCCAACCGCTATACCTGTTGTACCATTAACCAAAATATTAGGAAAACGAGAAGGTAAAACCTCAGGTTCTCTTTCACTTTCATCGAAATTAGGACTAAAATTTACTGTATTTTTATTAATATTTTTAAGTAATTCCAAAGAAATTTTAGAAAGACGAGACTCTGTATAACGCATAGCTGCTGCACCATATCCCTCAATATTACCAAAATTACCGTGACCATCAACCAACATGTATCGATATGAAAAATCTTGTGCCATTCTTACCATCGCTTCATATATACTAGAATCACCATGAGGATGATATTTACCCATAACATCACCGACAATTCTGGCACTTTTTTTATGAGGTTTATCAGGCGTATAACCAGACTCATACATAGAATAAAGAATACGTCTATGAACAGGCTTTAAACCATCTCTCAAATCAGGAAGAGCACGAGCAACTATAACACTCATAGAATACTCTAAAAAAGAATCTTGAACTTCTTTTACAATATTATTTTGTTCTAATCTATCCATAATGCACCTCCTATACATCCAAATTTTCTACATAAGTAGCATTAGTCTCTATAAATTCTCTTCTAGGACCAACTTCTTCACCCATAAGCTTTGAAAATACTTCATCAGCAGCTATGGTATCATCAACAGTTATTTGTCTTAAAATACGCTTATGTATATCCATTGTTGTTTCGTTTAATTCTTCAGCATCCATTTCTCCTAAACCTTTCATACGCATAATATCATATTTAGTATTAGGAGATAAAGTAGCTAAATATTCATCTCTTTCTTGTTCATTTAAAACATATTTAATTGTTTTTCCATGTTTTATAACAAATAAAGGTGGCTGAGCAGCATATACATGTCCAGCTTCAACAATTGGCCTAAAAAATCTATAAAACAAAGTTAATAATAGAACTCTAATATGACTTCCATCAACATCAGCATCAGTCATAATTATAATTTTATGATAACGTAATTTACTTAAATCAAATTCTTCACCAATACCTGTCCCAAAAGCTGTAATTATTGTCCTTATTTCTTCATTTGACAAAGCTCTATCAATTCTAGCTTTTTCCACATTTAAAATTTTACCTCTTAAAGGCAAA
Organism: uncultured Mycoplasma sp.; assembly: GCA_964538205.1. Taxonomy (GTDB): domain Bacteria; phylum Bacillota_I; class Bacilli_A; order RF39; family UBA660; genus CAG-877. The sequence continues at coordinate 30,322 of CAZIFN010000009.1, read as the reverse complement.
ATAGCTTGTGTCATACTATCTCTACCCTTTATTGCAGAACCACCAGCAGAATCTCCTTCAACTAAAAAGATTTCACTAACAGTAGCATCTTTACTTTTACAATCAGATAATTTTCCATAAAAATTAGTAACATCCAAATCACCTTTTCTACGAGTCAACTCCCTAGCTTTTTTAGCAGCAACTCTAGCTCTACTTGCAGTCATAGATTTATCAATAATTATTTTTGCTTGATCTGGATTTTCCATTAAAAATCTTTCAAAAGCCTCAGAAAAAATTTTATCCACAACACCACGAACCTCACTATTACCTAATTTTGTCTTAGTTTGTCCTTCAAATTGTGGATCAGGATGCTTTACAGAAATAATCATAGTTATTCCTTCTCTAACATCATCACCAGTCAATGGTTCATCATTTTGCTTTAAAATTCCTGAAGATACTGCATATTTATTTAAAACTCTAGTTAAAGAACGTCTTGCACCATCTTCATGAGTACCACCTTCAGGTGTAGTTATATTATTAACAAAAGAATAAATACAAGAATTATAAGTTTCATTATATTGCAAAGCTATTTCAACACTTATATCTTTGTCTTTTCCAGATACATCAACAATTGTTTCATGAATAGGATTTTTATTAGAATTTATCATAGCAACATATTCACTTATTCCACCCTCATAATAAAAAGAATCTTTTTTATCCGCTTCTCTTTCATCATATAAAGTAATTCTAAGTCCTTTATTTAAAAATGCTAATTCTCTTAACCTTTTCATTAAAATTTCATATTCATACACAACAGTTTCCGTAAATATTTCATCATCTGGCAAGAAATGAACAGTAGTACCAGTCCTATCATCATCACACTTATCTATAATTTTTAAACTATCATCAGGATGTCCTCCATGACTAAACCGTTGATAATAAACATTACCATTTTTATATACTTTTACCTCCAACCAATCACTTAAAGCGTTAACTACACTAGCTCCTACTCCATGCAAACCTCCTGAAACTTTATATCCACCACCACCAAATTTACCACCTGCATGTAAAACAGTATAAACAGTTTCTACAGTACTCTTTCCAGTTTTTGGATGAACATCAACAGGTATACCTCTACCATCATCTTTTACAATTATACTATTATCCTTACAAATAGTTACTTCAATATGAGAACAATATCCAGCTAAAGCTTCATCTATAGCATTATCAACAATTTCCCAAACTAAATGATGAAGTCCTCTAGAACTAGTACTACCAATATACATTCCAGGTCTTTTTCGTACTGCTTCTAGACCTTCTAATACTTGAATAGACGATGAATCATATGAAACATTAACTTTTTCTTCATTCATTAAAAATCTACTTCCTTTCTATTTTTCCATTACAAATTTTATATATATAAGAATTTTCTAAATACTTTTTATTTATCCCTTTTAAATTAGTAGTAGTCAAAATACTTTGAACATCTTTATTATTAATAAGATTCAATAATCTATTTTGCTTTTTTAAATCAAATTCACTAAAAATATCATCCAATAACACCACAGGAAAAAAATTAGTTACTTTTTTAAAAATATCTATCTCAGACAATTTAAAAGCCAAAATTGCTAACTTTTGTTGTCCCTGTGAACCATAATATTTTAAATCGTTACCTTGGAATTGAAAAATAAAATCATCCCTATGAGGTCCAAAAATTGTAACCCTATAATTTAACTCTTTTAAATAATTTCTTTCAAAAGTATTTTTTAATATTTCTTTCATAGAATTACTATCATAACTACTAAATTCAACATTAGGTAAATAAATAATCTTTAACCCAGAGGTATTGGAAATTTCATTGAAATAAGTATCAATATTATTATTAATTAAATCTAAATACTCTTTTCTCTTTTGATAAATAATAATAGCTTTTTCTATTAATTTATCAGTAAGAATATCTAAATATTTTTTATCAGCAATACTATTACTAAAAAGAAGTTTTAAATATTCATTTCTAGTTTTCAAAATTTTATTATATTCATTATAAGTATTTAAATATAATCTAGAAATTTGAGACAATTGAATATTTAATAGATTTCTTCTTACACTTGGTGAGTTTTTAATTATTTCCAAATCATCAGGAGTAAATATTATAATATTTAAATTAGAAATATAATCAGAAATTTTTTTTATTTCAGTTTTATTAATACTTACTTTTTTACTATTTTCAGTTACAATAACTTCTAACTTGGAAATAATTTTTGCTTTTTTTATTGTTCCTTTTATTGTACACTTATTTTTATTAAATTGTATTATATTAGGATTATTACCTATTCTATGTGATTTTGTAAGTGCCAAAAAAACAATAGATTCCAATATATTAGTTTTTCCTTGAGCATTATCCCCAATTAAAATATTCATTTTATTATTAAAATGAAGTTCTAAATTAGAATAATTTCTAAAATTAACTAAATTAATTTTTGTTATTCTCATTTAAATCCGCGAAAAAGACACATATTCTCACCTATCCCCTATTTCAGTATTCCTATACACACATACATATTATATCATAAGAAGCCAAATAAAGCACTAAAAAATAGTTATAAATAACTAAATAACTATTTTTTTTATTTTCTGATTTAAAAATTCCTATTTATTTTTTCTATTTCTCATTATTAAATCTAATCTAGATGCTCTTGAAATTTGATTTTCAATAGTTCTATACGAACATGGAACTATTATTTCCTTTGAATTATCAAAAATAATTTTTGTATTGCAACTATCTATTTTTACAAATTTTTTAATTCTACTCAAAGAAATCCAAGCACAATCGGCAGCTTGTGGAGATGTAGTTGGAAAAACAATTATATTATTTGTATCTTCCACTATAATAGGAACCTTATATTCAGCACCTAAAATAGATTTTGCACTATCTTTACGACCATTATAAGTACTTCCAAAATATTTACAACTTTCCTCCATTATTTTAAATGGCGTTTGATCTACTATATATCGCTCATCATCTTCATAAACCAAACTTGTTTCTTTCTCATTTGGAACTATAGCTAAAGTCCCTTTACTAAATTCATATTTCATTTAAAATTCCCCCTATTGAAAACGACATTTTTCCTCGTTTTCATACTAAATATAACATTTTACTTTGTCGACATTCATCGAAATTTGTAGAACAAACAAAAAAAGAAGAAATAATATCTTCTAATTATATTATTATTAAAAATTTAATTTTTCCTATATTAATATGTACGAATTGGTAAAACTAATTGAGTAAGCGTTAAATCTTCAGAAGATTTAATTAAAATTGGCTTTATTTCTCCAACGAAATGTATATCCACAGTTTCTGTTGAAAAACTTCTTAAAGCTTCCATCATATACTTAGCACTAAAAGATATTTTAATATTTTCATTATTACTTTTTTTGATAGCCATTTTCTCTTCTACTCGACCAATTTCTGCAGAACTACTTCTTAAAATTAAATAATCATCATTAGTTTCTAATGTAACAATATTTTTCTCTTTATCACTTGTTAAAATACTAACACGATCAATAACATCATAAAAATCACTAAGATTAGTACTAATAATTAATAAAGAATCGTCAGGTAATAAATTAGTAGTATTAGGATATGTACCATTAATAAGTCTAGATTCAAATTTTAAATTATTATTTTTAAATAATATTTTATTACTAAATATATGTAACTCTACAATATCAGAATCATCACTTAGTATTTTACTAAATTCAACAATATTTTTACTAGGAATTACAATATTATAGTTATCTTCACTCTCTTTTTCTAATTTAACAATTTTTCTAGCTAAACGATAAGAATCTGTAGAATTACATTCCAATATATTACCTACTATATTAAAATTAATACCAGTTAAAACAAGTTTGCCTTCTTCATTTGAAGAAGCAAAAGCTGTCTGATTAACAATATTCTTAAAAACTCCAGCATTAATAGAAATTTTTTTCTTACTTTCCTCTAAACCTATATTTGGATATTCACTTTCACTTATACCATTTAAATTAAATTCACTATTTTCTGTATAAATTAATATTTTTAATTCATCAACTACTTCTATATTAATAAACTTATCTGGTAATTTTCTAACAATATCAAGAATATATTTACCTTGAATAATAATACTTCCTTCATTTTCTATTTTAAAATCTTCTTCATTAATACATTCAATACTTGTTTGAATTGTAATATCATTATCACTTGCAGTTAATGTTAATTTTTTCTTTTTTAATTCAAATTTAATTCCAGCCAAAACAGGTATTAAATTTTTTGTTGATATTGCCTTAGACACCTTATTTAAAGCATCTAATAATAAATCCTTTTTAATTGTAAATTTCATATATATTCCTTCTTTCTTTTATATTATTTATATTATAGATGTGGAAAAAGTTGAAAACTCTATTTTTTTTATTAATTATAACACTTAATATTATGTTTTTCTTGTGGATAAATTTGAAAATAAAGAAAGTTTTACACAATACCTATATCCTTTTTTAATTTTTCAATTATGTTAGCTAAATCTTTATTAACCTTAATTTCATTTTCAATTTTTTCCACTGAATGCATAACTGTTGAATGATCTTTTCCACCAAATTCTGTTCCTATTTTAGGAAATGACTCACTTGTCATATTTCTACATAAATACATAGCTATTTGCCTAGGAAAAGAAATATTTGAACTTCTTTTTTTACTACGAATATCTTCAACAGAAATCTGAAAATATTCTGAGACAATTTTTTGAATTCTTTGAATGTCATTTTTTTCGCACATTCCTTTACTTATAAAGTCTTTTAAGGCTTCTATAGCTAAATCTAAAGTTATTTCTACCCCACCCATGATTGTAGAATATGCAACTATTCTTGTTATTGATCCTTCCAATTGTCTAACGTCAGTTCCTATATTAGAAGCTATATATTCGATTACTTCTTCTGAAATTTCCTTTTCAAAATTACCAGCAACTATTTTTTTCTTTAATATTTGCATTCGTAAAGAGAAATCTGGAGGAAAAATATTAACTGTTAATCCCCAACAAAACCTTGTTCTTAAACGGTCTTCTAATAGTTTTAAATCATCAGGAGATCTATCAGAAGAGATAATAATTTGTTTACTATCATTATATAAAGAATTAAAGGTATGGAAAAATTCTTGTTGAGTTTTTGTTGCACCGCCTAAAAACTGGATATCATCAATGATAAGAACATCAATATTTCGATATTTATTTTTAAAGAAATCCACGTAATTAAAATTAGTGCCAGAATCGTCTTTTTTATTAAGTTTTATAAAATCTTGTGTAAATTGATCTGAAGTAACATAAAGAACTTTTTTATTACTATTTTCCAAAATATAATTACCAATAGCATGCATTAAATGAGTCTTTCCTAAACCAGAATTTCCATATATAAATAAAGGATTATACATTTTTCCAGGATTTTCAGCAACGGATAAAGCCGCAGCATGAGCAAATTTATTACTATTGCCTACAATAAAATTTTCAAATGTATATTTGTTATTTAAATTAGAATGTAATTTATTATTAGGTATTCCATCTATTTGCTGTTCAATTTCTATTTTTTTAGGAAGAACCTCCTCTATTTCTTCTTTTAGTATTAAAACTAATTCAAAATTAGTGCCTGTAATATCATTTAAAGTTTTAATAATTAGTTCAGAATAATTATCCATTAAATGTTTTTTATGTATTGGCATAGGAACAATAACGTATGCTTTTCCATCTTCTAATCTATGCAATTGAGTATCAGAAAACCATGTGGTAAAAGATAAAGAAGTTAATTCTTCTTTTATTTGACCTAAGAACTTGGTCCATAAAATATCGACATTCATTCTACCATCTCCCCACAAGATAAATAAACTACGATTAGTGTACATTAAATTGTGAAAAAAATAAACAATTTTATTACAAAAAAAAATATTAACAGTTTTTCCACACTTTTTTGCACAAACAAAAACATTATAAAATATAATTAAAAATAACTTTTCCACATTTTCCACAGATTTTTAATTAACAACTTATAAAAACATTTCCACAATATTGTGGAAACTGGGCAAATCAAAAAAATCAATTTTGAATTGACAAAACCAGTATAATATTATTATAATAATGTAGATTTATGTCTGGAGGTGGAGCAAGTGAAAAGAACATATCAACCAAATAATCGTAAAAAAGCAAAAAGATTAGGCTTTTTTGCACGTAAGAAAACAAATATTTTAAATCGTCGTCGTCGCAAAGGACGTAAATTACTTTGCAAATAAGCCGCTGAATAAATACCAGTGGTTTTTTACTATTACAATTCTTATTAGTAGGTGATATATTGAAAAAATTATATATAGTTAAAAATGAAAGAGATTTTGAAAAAATTATAAAAATAGGAAAAAAAGTAAAAAATAAAAGTTATATATTATACTATATAGAAAATAACTTACCATATAATAGATATGGAATATCAGTTGGAAAAAAATTGGGAAATGCAGTTTACAGAAACAAATATAAGAGAAAAATAAGAGCAATCATAGATAATTACAAAAAAAACTATATTAATCACCGAGATTATATTATAATATTAAGAGGAAGTGCTCATGATAAAACTTATCAAGAATTAGAACATGATTACATTTCTTTAATAAACAGTATTGGAAAGGACATATGAAATGAATAAAAAAAATAAGAATAAAATAAAACTGATTATATTAATAGCACTATTATTAATAACAACAGGATGTACAAGTACTCTAACTGACAAAGATAAAAAGCCAGTAAAGAATGAAGTAACAGGACAAAACTTAACTAAAAATATTATTTGTCAGCCAACAAATGAGAAAACAATAAAAATATATAATGAAAATGGCGTTAAAGTAGATAAATTACCAAAATGTGAAGATTTTAAAATAACATCAGGAAAATACGAAGACTTATGGACTAGTTTGTTTGTAAAACCATTAGCATTTATATTAATATTTTTTGGAAAAAACATTGGTAATTATGCAGTTTCATTAATAATATTAACATTGATAATAAGACTTTTAGCATATCCAGTTACAAAAAAAACAGCTATGCAATCAGAATTAATAAAGAAAGCGCAGCCAGAACTTGATAAATTACAAAAAAAATACAAAAATAAAACTGATCAAGAATCAATGATGAAGCAACAACAAGAAATGATGATGATTTATAAAAAGTATAATATTAATCCTTTATCAGGGTGTCTATTTTCATTTTTACAATTACCATTGTTTATAGGCTTCTTCGAAGCTGTACAAAGAACACCTGCGATATTTGAAGATAAATTTTTATCATTACAACTAGGAACAACACCTTCGATAGGAATATTTAGTAGCACTTGGTTAGCATATGCAATTCTAGTTATATTGATTGGAGCAACAACTTATTATTCACTAAGAATGAATTCAACAGCCAATATGACAGATCCAACAATGAAAATGATGCCAACAATGATGACAGTAATGCTAATAATAACAGGCATTTTTATGCCATCAGGATTAGGAATATACTGGGTAACATCAAACATATTTACCATAGTTCAAAATATTATAGTTAAAAGGAGTAAAGAAGTAAATGGAAAAGCATAAATATACAGGAAAAACAAAAGAAGAAGCAATAATGAATGCAACTATAGATTTACAAGAAACAAAAGATAACTTAATAATAAAAGAACTAGAAGAAATAAAAGGTGGATTATTTAAAAGTAAAAAAATAGAAATAGAAGTAGTAGAAAGAAGAGAAGTTGTTAAATACATAAAGGAATATATTCAGAAATTACTAAAAAACTTAGGATTTACAGCAAATATAGAAATAAAAAACAAAGATGAAATACCAACATATACCATATATTCAGATAATGATGCACTACTAATTGGTAAAAATGGTAAAAATTTAAAAGCACTAACTATTCTTACTAACCAACATTTGTTAAATGAACTAGGAAAAAATTTTAAGTTTGTCATTGATATTAATTCATATAAAGAAAAAAGAGAAAAGTCCTTAGAATATTTAGCAAAAAGAGTAGCGAAGGAAGTTGCAAGTACAAAGATAGAAGTAAAATTAGATTGCATGAATTCTTATGAGAGAAGAATCATTCATAATATATTAACGGACAATAAAAAAGTATATACAGAAAGTGAAGGCGAAGAGCCAAATCGTTATGTAGTTATAAAGCCAAAAGAAGAGTAATTCTTCTTTTTCTATATTTATTAAACAATAATTAGAATAATTTATCTCAAAATAGTAAATTTAGCAATGTTCAAAACTAACTTAGTATGTTATAATATCGAAAGAAAAAAGGAGGACACTTCATGAATGATACAATAGTTGCAATATCAACAGCAATGGGAATAGGGGCAATTTCAATAGTAAGACTTACCGGGAAAGAATCTATTTCAATAGTAAATAAATGCTTTAGAGGAAAAAATTTAGAAGAAGTAGCAACACATACAATTAATTATGGCTACATATATGACAATGATGAACTAATTGATGAAGTATTAGTATCAATTATGAAAGGACCTAAAAGCTATACTACAGAAGATATAGTAGAAATAAATTGTCATGGAGGAATAATAACAACAAATAAAATATTAGAAACAATATTAAATAATGGTGCTAGATTGGCAGAGCCAGGTGAATTTACTAAAAGAGCATTTTTAAATGGACGAATAGATTTAATTAAAAGTGAAGCAGTAATGGACTTAATCGAAAGTAAATCAGAAGAACAAAGAAAAATATCCTTATCTCAAATTACAGGAAAAACATCTTTTATAATAACAGATTTTAGAAATACATTAAAAAATCTATTATCGTCAATAGAAGTGAATATAGATTATCCAGAATACCAAGATATTGAAATAATGACAATAGAAAAAATAAAAAAAGAAGTAGAAAAGATGAAGCAAAAGCTCCAAGAACTTATAAAAGAATCAGAGAATGAATCAACAATAAAAAATGGTATAAAAACAGTAATTATAGGTAAACCAAATGTTGGAAAGAGTAGTATTCTAAATAGATTAATATCAAAAGAAAAAGCTATAGTAACTGATATTGCAGGAACAACAAGAGATATAGTAGAAGGTGAAGTATTTATAGATGGAATACTGTTAAATATAATAGATACAGCAGGAATAAGGAAAACAGAAGATATAGTAGAAAAACTAGGAGTAGAAAAAAGTCTTTCAATGATTGAAGAAGCAGATTTAGTAATAGTAGTATTAAATAATAATGAAAAAATGACTAAAGAAGACATAGAAATACTTGAAAAGACAAAACACAAAACTAGAATAGTTGTGCTTAATAAAAATGACTTGCCAAAACAAATAGAAATTCCAAAAAATATAAATAATGTAATAGAAACAAATACAAATAGCTACGAAAGTATTCAACCATTAAAAGAAAAAATAAAAGAATTATTTAATTTAGAACAAATATCAGCCAAAGATCATACGTATTTAACCAATAGTCGTCAAATATCTTTAGCAAAAAAAGCATATAAAGAATTATTATCAGCAGAAAAAGCTATAAAGCTCAATGCACCAATCGATATGATTGAAATAGACCTTAAAGAATGTTTTGATACTTTAGGAGAAATAATAGGAGCCACATATAGTGAAGAAATAATAGATAATCTTTTTGAAAATTTCTGCGTAGGAAAATAGGAAGTGATTTAATGAAATATGAAATAATAGTAGTAGGAGGAGGACATGCCGGCTGTGAAGCCGCTTTAGCTGGAGCAAGAAAAAAACATAAAACACTACTAATAACAGGAAATATAAATAATATAGCTGATATGCCATGTAATCCTTCAATTGGAGGGCCAGCGAAAGGAATCGTTGTAAGAGAAATAGACGCTTTAGGCGGCGAAATGGGTAAAACAGCTGATAAAGGATTAATTCAGATTAAAATGTTAAACACAAAGAAAGGACCTGCAGTTCAAGCACTACGAGCTCAAATTGATAAAATAATCTATCCACAAGAAATGTTAAAAACCTTAAATTCTACAGAAAATCTTGAAATAAAAGAAGGAATGGTAGAAAAATTATTAATATCAAACAACAAAATTAAAGGAGTAGAATTATCTGATGGAATACAAATATTATCAGATGCAGTAATTTTAACAACAGGAACATATTTAAGAAGTTCAATTTTAATTGGTGCAGAAAAAAATCCTGGTGGACCTCATGGAGAAAAAGAATCAAAAAACTTAAGTAATAATCTAAAAGAACTAGGATTCAAAATATTAAGATTAAAAACAGGAACACCACAACGTATTGATAAAAACTCTATTGATTTTACCAAAGCTTCAATAGAAACAGGCGACGAACAACAAAGAACATTTTCATTTGATAACAAAGCATACTACGATGTAAAGAATCAAACTCCATGTCATTTAATATATACTAATAACAAAACCCATGACATTATAAAAGAACATTTAAATGAATCAAGTATGTATGGAGGATATGTCGAAGGAGTAGGTCCTAGATATTGTCCGTCTATAGAAGATAAAATTGTAAGATTTGGAGATAAAGAAAGACATCAATTGTTTTTAGAGCCAGAAAGTATGTACTATGATGATATCTATATACAAGGTTTTTCTACAAGTATGCCTCATTATGTACAAGATATGATGGTACATAGCTTACCAGGATTAGAAAAAGCAAAAATACTAAAATATGCATATGCTATAGAATATGATGCAATTGATTCAAGACAATTAAAACAGTCATTAGAAACAAAGCTAATTGAAAATCTTTATACAGCAGGCCAAATTAATGGTACATCTGGTTATGAAGAAGCTGCAGGACAAGGATTAATAGCAGGAATAAATGCCGCTTTAAAATTAGAAGGTAAAGAACCATTAATATTAAAAAGAAATGAAGCATATATAGGTGTATTAATAGACGATTTAGTAACAAAAGGAGTAAAAGATCCATATCGTCTATTAACCTCAAGAGCAGAATATAGATTATTATTAAGACACGACAATGCTGATATTAGATTAAGAAAATATGGATATGAAATTGGATTAGTAACCAATCAAAAATATAAAGAATTTAAACAAAAACAGCAAGATATAGAAAATTTATTTGAAATATTGAAAAATACTAGAATTACACCAAAGCAAGAGATAAACAACTACATAAAATCACTTAATTCAACACCATTAAAAGATGGAATGTCACTATATGAATTTTTAAAAAGACCAGAAATAACCATAGAAAATTTAAATCATTTCATTGATCTGCCTTTTTCTAATGAAGTAAAAGAACAAGTAGAAATAAATACAAAATATGAAGGCTATATAAAAAAATCAAAAAAAGAAGCAGAAAAAATGCTATTACTAGAAGAAAGAAAAATACCAGAAAATATAGATTATTCAACTATTCCTAATTTAGCAAGTGAAGCACGACAAAAATTATCTGAAATAAGACCAAGTACCATAGGACAAGCAACAAGAATAAGCGGTGTAAACCCTGCAGACATATCAATACTAATGGTATATTTAAGAAAGAATAAAAATGACTAAAGAAGAATTTTTAGAAGAAATTAAAAAATTAGGAATAAATTTAACGGAAGAACAAATAACGCAACTAGATACATTTTATAATTTGCTGATTAGTTGGAATGAAAAAATCAATCTAACTAGAATAACAGATAAAAAAGATGTATACTTAAAGCATTTTTATGATAGTTTAACAATTTCACGAGTTATAGACTTATCTAGAACAATAACTTTATGTGATATAGGAACAGGAGCAGGATTTCCAGGAATTGTATTAAAAATTGTATATCCAAATTTAAAAATAACATTAGTAGATGCTTTGCAAAAAAGAGTAAATTATTTAAATACAATAATTAAAGAATTAAAACTAAAAGATATAAAAGCAATTCACATTCGAGGAGAAAACTTAGAAGATAAATATGATATAGTTACAGCTCGAGCAGTAGCAAATATAGAAAAATTATTAAAATACACAATGCATTTAGTAAAAGAAAATGGTGTATTTGTAGCAATGAAAGGAAATATTGATAATGAGTTAACAGAAGAAACTCATAAAAAAATAATAAAAAAATATAATATTATAAAAATTGATAAATTTGAATTACCAATAGAAAAAAGTCAAAGAAGCTTAATTGTATTAGGTAATAAAAAGTAGAATCTCATCGATAAATTATATAAATATAAAACTATATAATTAACATCGATATTTCTACTTTTTCTTTTTAAATAAAATTAAAAAGTAATATTGAAAGATTAAATAAATTAAGTTATAATATAATAGATAAAGAATAAAGCGAGGGAAATAAAATGAACACAGAAACAAGAGATGAAGTTGTCTACTTATACCTAGATGACATAATTCCAAATCGTTTTCAACCAAGAGAAGTTTTTGATGAAAAAGCACTAAAAGAATTAGCAATATCTATCAAAGAACACGGAGTTATTCAGCCAATTATTGTACGCAGTGTAAATGGAAAATATGAAATAATTGCCGGAGAACGCCGATATAAAGCTTCAGCTTTAGCTGGTATGACAAAAATCCCCGCTATAATAAGAAATTTAGATGATAAAGAAAGTTCTAAAGTAGCTTTACTTGAAAATTTACAAAGAAAAAACTTAAATCCAATAGAAGAAGCACGAACATATCAGAAAATTCTTGAAATAGATCAAATGACACAAGAAGAATTGGCTAAAACAATGGGAAAAAGTCAATCTGCAGTAGCAAATAAAATAAGACTATTATCATTGTCAGAAGAAGTACAAGATTCATTATTGAAAGAACAAATTTCAGAAAGACATGCACGAGCATTACTAAACGTAAGTGATAGCAAAATGCAAAAAGAAATGCTAAAAAAAGTAATAAACAATAAAATGACTGTTAGAGCATTAGAAGAGGAGATTTCAAAAATGAATCAAGGAACTACTAAAGAAAATATACAATCAGTAAAGACAGATATAGGAAATAATACTGCAAGTTCTTTAACGTCTTCTTCACAAACTAATCAACCAAGTTATGGAATAAATCAAGCACCAACACCAATTGATAATACAAATAATAATCAGCAAAAGTTTATAAATTATGGGGAAATAGACAAAGAAGCGGTTGAAGAACCAAAAAATTCATACTATAATCAAGTTGCAGTGAAGCCAGTTAATGCAAATGAAATAAAGCAAAATGCTATAGATATTACTCCACCAAGTAGCGAGCCAGTTGCAGATTTAGACAATTTATTAAACATTCAAGGACCAACTGCAGGAAATACAATAAGAAAAGAAAAGAAAGAACAATATTTAACTCCGGCAGAAGCTATTGTCAAGAGTGATGAAGAAAATAAAGAAGAATCAATAAAAGACTATTTTAAAATGCCAAATATTAAAGCATCTGACTTTCCACAAGCAATCAATAATAACATGCCAGCTGCTGCAGCTCAAAGTAGCATTATAAATATACCGAATGCAGTTCAAAATAGTCAAAATTATACGCTTGAACAAGTAATGAATAAAATAAGAGAGACTGTAAAAGATATTGAAAGTCATGGAAATAAAATTACATTTGATGAAATGAACTTTGAAACAGCATATCAAGTAATAATAAAGATAGATAAATAAAAAGTAGATATCACTACTTTTTTTTAACAAAAACATTTAAAAAAATACAATTATTTGATACAATAATTAAGTAAAATTGAAAACGGGTGATTAGATGGGAAAGATTATATCATTAGTAAATCAAAAAGGTGGCGTAGGTAAAACAACAACAAGTATCAATCTTTCTGCATCATTAGCAGTATTAGGGAAAAAGGTTTTATTAATAGATTTAGATCCTCAAGGAAATACAACTACTGGTGTAGGAATAAACAAAGGTGAAATAGAAAGAAGTATATATGATGTTTTAATTGATGAATGTCTTATTACAGAGGCAATTGTTAAAACAAAATATAAAAATTTATATGTTTTACCAGCTACAATAAATTTAGCAGGAATAGATATTGAATTAGTTGAAAAAAGTAAACAAGAAAATGGTTTCCAAAAAGGAGAGCAATTAAAAAGACATTTAGAAGAAATAAAAGATAAATTTGACTATTTAATAATAGATTGTCCACCATCATTAGGAGTAATAACAACTAATGCTTTGACAGCTTCAAATTCAGTAATAATACCAGTTCAATGTGAATTTTTTGCTTTAGAAGGAATAACACAATTATTAAAAACAATTATGTTAGCCCAAAAAACATTAAATCCAGACTTAGTAATCGAAGGAGTTTTACTAACTATGCTAGATTCAAGAACAAATTTAGGATTTGAAGTAGTAGAAGATATAAGGAAATTTTTCAAAGAAAAAGTATATAATACAATTATTCCAAGATTAGTCAGATTAACAGAAGCACCTTCACATGGAGAGCCTATAATAGTATATGATCCAAAAAGTAGAGGATCAGAAGCTTATATAAATTTAGCGAAGGAAGTGATTGAAAGAAATGGAAAACAATAATAAAAGAAGAGCTTTAGGAAGAGGATTAGAAGAATTATTCTACAATGAACCAATTGATTATAATAAAGTAGAAGAAAAGATTTTAACAGAGACACCAAAAGAAGAAATTAAATTAGTAAAAATAGATGAATTACGTAGTAATCCGTATCAGCCAAGAAAAAATTTCGATGAAGAAGCTCTTCAAGAATTAGCAATGTCTATCAAAGAACATGGAGTATTTCAACCAATAATTATTAAAAAAAGTATTAAAGGCTATGAAATTATAGCTGGTGAAAGAAGGGCAAGAGCCTCAAAAATGGCCGGATTAGAAGAAATACCAGCTATAATTCGTGACTTTTCAGATGATGAAATGATGGAAATAGCTTTGTTAGAAAACCTTCAAAGAGAGAATTTAAACGCTATAGAAGAAGCTAGTGCATATAAAAAATTGCTAGAGACATTACTATTAACACAAGAACAATTATCTACTAGATTAGGAAAAAGTAGAAGTCATATAACTAACATGTTAGGCCTATTAAATTTACCAGAAGAAGTTCAAAAAGCAGTAGGAAATAAAAAAATTAGTATGGGACATGCTAGAATAATAAGTAAATTAGAAAATAAAGATCAACAATTAAACCTTACAAAAAAAGTAATAGAAGAAGAATTAAGTGTAAGACAATTGGAAGACTTAACTCGTTCTAACGAAAAGTTTCTAAGAATTCATGAGATTAAGAAAACACCAAGAGAGTCAAATTCAGAATATAAATATTTACAAGAAGAGTTATGTGAAAAACTAGGAACAAAAGTAAAAATAAAAAATAATAAATTAGAAATAAGCTTTGCAAATACTAATGATTTAAATAGATTATTAGAAATAATGAATTTAGAGTCAGGGAGATAAAAATGTTAAAAATACCAGAAAATATGGAAATAAATATAATAAATATAATTCTTCCGATAGTATATATATTAATAGGAATAATAGTATATAAGATTTTAAAAAGAATTATTGACAAAAGCATAAATTTAGAAAAAATAACACTAAAGTCGCATCAGCAAAGAGCAAAAACAATAAAATTATTGCTTCTAAATATAATAAAATATATAACAGTAATTTTAGTTTTACTAGCAATTTTATCTAATTTTGGAGTTAATGTTAAATCAATATTAGCAGGATTAGGAATTACAACAGCAATTATTGGACTTGCATTCCAAGATTTAGCAAAAGATTTAATAGCGGGAATTTCAATAATTACAGAAAATCAATTTGAAGTAGGAGACACTATAGAAGTAGATGGATTTACTGGTGAAGTTGTATTCTTAGGTTTAAAGACAACAAAAATAAGAGACTTTAAAGGAGCAACAAAAATAATAGCCAATCACAACCTAGATAAAATAATTAATTATAGTTTACATGATTCATTAGCAGTTGTTGATATAAGTACAAGTTATGAAAATACAAATGAAGAAATAGAAAAAGTATTAACAGAAATGATAGAAAGTATAAACGGAAAAATAAAAGATACTACCGGAAATATTGAAATATTAGGTATAAATAAATTAGCAGATTCGTCAGTTGAATATCGCATAACTGTGCCAGTAAAACCAATGAAGCAATTTCAAGTAGAAAGAATATTAAGAAAAGAAATAAAGAAAGCATTTGATAAAGCTAATATAAATATACCTTATCCACAATTAGAGGTGCATAATGGAAAATAAAGAATATACATTAGGAACAAAAGTTATCATGAAAAAACAGCATCCTTGTGGAACAAACAAATGGGAAATAACAAGAATAGGTGCTGATATAAAAATTAAATGTTTAAATTGTGAAAGAACAGTTTTAATTCCAAGAATAGAATTTAATAAAAAAATAAAGAAAATAATTACAGAGGAGGAATAAGATGTTTCAAAAGAAAAAACTCCGTTTAAAGAAATTTTATTTTCACCCAGTAACAACATTTATTCTATTAATAGTAGGTCTAATTATTCTAAGTGCAATTTTATCCGGATTAGAAATGCAAGCAACTTATAATACTATAAATATCAATACAAAGGAATTAGAGCCAGTACTAATAGCAGTAGAAAATCTTTTAACCTTTGATGGAATAAAATATATAATAAGCAATGCAACTAAAAATTTTATTAGTTTTGCACCGTTGGGAACATTATTAATAGCCTTAATTGGATTATCAATAGCAGAAGCAACGGGAATGTTAGAAGTCATTACAAGAAGAAAAATAAAAAAACTACCTAAAAAAGTGCTAACATTTATAATAATTTTAATAGCGACAATATCCTCATTAATTAACGAAGTAGGATATGCCATATTAATACCATTATCTGCATTAATATATTTTATGAATGATAGAAATCCAATTCTTGGGATTGTAACTGCTTTTTGTGGCGTTTCATTTGGATATGGTGTTTCAATATTTGTTGGAACAATGGAAGCATCACTAATTGAATATACTAAAAATGCTGCATTACTAGTCGATGATACTGCCCACATAGCTTTGACATCTAATTTGTTTTTCATAATAGCAGCAACAATAATTTTATCTATAGTAGGAACAATTATTATTGAAAAAATTATTGCTCCTAAAATAGGAAAATATAAAAAAGAAGAAGAAATGGCTCAAACAGAAAAATATAGTGTGATTAAAGATGAAGAGACAGAACAACAAGTTTTAGAAACAGAAAAGAGAGAAAAAACAGGACTTAAATATGCATTAATTTCTGGAATAATAGTAATATTACTATTTATCTGGTCATTAATTCCAAATCTGCCATATTCAGGATTACTATTAGATATGACAGAAACTACATATTTAAATCAAGTCTTTGGTGATAACTCATATTTTCAAGACTCCTTTACCTATCTTGTATCCATATTTTTTCTAGTAACAGGTCTTGCTTATGGAATAGGTGCACATACAATAAAAAATAATTCAAGACTAATAGAAAAATCAAGTGAAAGTTTTTCAAAACTAGGTAGCATGTTTATATTAATGTTTATAGCAGCACAATTTATTGCAATTTTTAAAAAGACCAATATTGGTACAATTATAACTTCTTGGCTAGCAAATACATTAGAAATGCTAGATTTTACAGGAATTCCATTAATTGTCATCACATTAATATTTATAGCAATAGCTAATATGTTTTTGACTGGAACAGCAACAAAATGGATGATTTTTGCTCCAATAGTAGTTCCAAAGTTCTTACAGGCAAATATATCACCGCAATTTTCACAAATTGTAATGCGTGCCGGAGATTCAATGACTAAAGGTTTTACCCCTTTATTAGCAGCATTTATAATATATATAGGTTATTTAAATGTCTACAATTTAAATAAAAAGAAACCATATACTATAACAAAATCAATGAAATTAATATCTCCATATTTTTTACTAATTTCATTGACGTGGATTTTATTAATAATAGGATGGTATATAGCAGGTCTCCCAATAGGCCCTGGAGTATATCCTACAATATAACGCCAATCTGGCGTTTTTATTATTCATTAATAATATATAAAAAATAAAACTTATGTTATAATAAACACAGAAAAGAGGAATTATTATGAGTTTAACAGCAGGAATAGTAGGTTTACCAAATGTTGGAAAATCAACTTTATTTAATGCAATTACAAATCAAAAAATATTAGCCGAAAATTATCCTTTCGCAACAATAGAGCCTAATGTAGGTGTAGTAACCGTACCAGATACAAGAATGGACAAACTAAAAGAAATGTATGATCCCAATCGATTTATACCAACAGCATATGAATTTACAGATATAGCAGGATTAGTAAAAGGTGCATCACAAGGAGAGGGTTTAGGAAATAAATTTTTATCTCACATAAGAGAAGTAGACGCCATTGTAGAAGTTGTAAGATGCTTTGATGATGGAAAAATAATACATGTAGAAGGTAATATAGACCCTATAAGAGACATAGAAACAATTAATCTAGAATTAGCAATAGCAGATTTAGATATAATAAATAATAGATTAGAGAAAGTTGCAAAAAAGGCACGTACTACAAAAAATAAAGACGATTTACTAGAAGTTGAAATTTTAGAAAAATGTAAAAAAGCATTAGAAGAAAATGTCCCAATTAGACAAATTGGTTTAAGTGATGAAGAAAAAAAAATAATAAAATCGTATAGTTTTTTAACGTTAAAGCCAATTATTTATTTAGCAAACATAAAGGAAAATGACTTAGGTAATGACGATAATGAATATGTAAAATTAGTAAAAGAGTATGCAAAAAAAGAAAATTCAAAAGTAGTAAGTTTATGTGCAAAAATAGAAGAAGAATTAAGTGAATTATCAAAAGAAGATAAACTAGAAATGTTAGAAGGTCTAGGTCTAGAATCATCAGGTTTAGATAGATTAATAACAGCAACCTATGACATTCTAGGTCTAGCAACATATTTCACTGTAGGTAAAGACGAAGTAAGAGCATGGACATTTAAAAAAGGTATGAATGCAAAAGAATGTGCTGGAATAATTCACACAGATTTTGAAAAAGGCTTTATCAGAGCAGAAGTAATTTCATATACAGATTTAATTGAATATGGAAACGAGCTAAAAGTAAAAGAAGCAGGAAAAGCTCGATTAGAAGGAAAAGATTATATAATGCAAGATGGAGATATATGTCATTTTAGATTTAATGTTTAAAATAAGGGAGTAAATATGTTTTCAAGTGATTTAGTAATTTTTGAAACGAATAATAGGGATGGCATTATGAGTAAAAATAAAAGATTTTATCCCGATTATTATGACGAAAAAAAAATAAAAGAAGAATTTAAAAAAGTTAGACTAAAGATAGGTGAAAAATACAAATTTAATGGACTAAAAATACTTCAACCTTTTCAAAAGGATGTTGAAAATAACATTGATTATCCAGATGGAACATATAAAAGAATAGATAAAAGTATTCTCAAATCAGAAGATTTATGGGAAGAACAAATAAAATCAGATATATTACTCATAGATTCAAACTATCCAAACATTGTTATAGGACACCGTATGGCAGATTGTCCAGTTATAATAGCAGAAGACAAAAAAAATAAAATAATTGCAGCCGCACACTGCGGAGCCTTACAAATAAATAGAAAAGTACCAATGTATACAATAGAAGCACTTCAAAAAGAAGGAAAAAGTAATCTAAGTGACATTTTTGTATATATTGGAAGTTGTATAAAAAAAGATTCATATATATATACAACTTATCCTACCTGGGCGACTAATGATGAAGTATGGCAAGAATGTATTGAAAAAAAAGATAATAATTATCACATAGATCTAGTAAAGGCCATAATAAAACAGTTAAAAGTACCAGAAGAAAATATTATTATAAGTCCAATAGATACATATAAAGACGAAAATTATTATTCACATGTCTCTGAAAAAAGAAAAGAAAATAAACCAGTAGGACAAAACTTTGTTGGAGCATTTTATAAAAAATAATAAAAGTTATAGACAAAAAAAAAGACTTTTGCTATAATACAAGCGAGTATTTAAAATACTCCTTGCTGTAATTACAGCCGAATAGTCCAAAAGGAGGTGTAAAAATGAATAAATATGAAATAATGTTTATCGTTAGACCAGATATGGAGGAAGCAGAAATTAAAAAGACTGCTGAAGACATGAAAAAGGTTATTACTGATAAAAAGGCTAAATTATTAGAGGAAAAGCCATTAGGTCAAAAAGAATTAGCTTATGAAATTAATAAGTTTAAGACTGGATACTATTATCTTTTTGTAGTAGAAGCAGATAGTGCAGCTATAAATGAATTTGATCGTGTTGCTAGAATCAATGAAAGCCTACTTCGTCATTTAGTTGTAAAAGTAGAAGACTAAGAAAAAGAGGTATAATATGAATAAAGTATTTTTAATAGGAAGACTTACAAGAAATCCAGAATTAAGATATACAGGTAATAATACTCCAGTAGCAACGTTTTCTTTAGCTGTAAATAGACCTTTTACAAATCAATCAGGAGAAAGAGAAGCTGACTTTATCAACATTGTTTTATGGAGAAAGCAAGCAGAAAATGTTAAGAATTACTTAACACAAGGAAGTCAAGTAGCTATAGAAGGACGAATTCAAGTAAGAAACTATGATGATCAATCTGGTCAAAAGAGATATGTTACAGAAGTAATTGCCGATAATGTTGAATTTTTAGGATCAAAATCTTCCGCAAATAGTAACAATAGTGCATCATCAAACAATGCAACAACCGGTCCAACTCCGTATGATTTTGGAACTTCAGAAGAAGTAAAAGGAACTGATGTAAATAGCAATCCATTTGCTGATTTTGGAACAAGCATTGAAATAAGTGATGATGAATTACCATTCTAAATCTAAAAAGGAGGATAAAAATATGGCAGAATTTACTCGTAAAAAGAAAAAAGTTTGTATGCTTTGTACAGGAAAAACAGTAGATTACAAAGATCCAGAAACTTTAAGAAGATATATTAATGAAAAAGGTAAAATAGTACCAAGACGTGTAACAGGAAACTGTGCACTACATCAAAGATATATATCTAAACAAATTAAAAGAGCACGTGCAATCGCACTAATGCCTTATACAAGATAGTATACCCAAAATAGGTATACTTTTTATTTACATAAAAAACTATTAATTCATATAAAAGCACCAGTTAATTTTTTTTGTAATATCAAAACAACATTAAACAATACATGTAAGTAACTTAAAAACCAAAATATTTAGACAAATACTATAAATTATTGTATAATATAGTTGACATTTGATAGGAGGTCAAGCCATATGAGAATTATTGACAAAAGAAGAGAATTAAATAAAGCTATAAAAAAAAGTAAAAACGTATTTTTAATGGCTCATAAAGACTTAGATTTAGACGCACTCGGTAGTTGCATTGGCTTAAGCACAATATTAGGTCAAAAGAAAAAATCTTGTTATATAATAATTGATGATAAACATCATGAATTAGGTGTAGAAAAAGTATTAAGAGAATTAGAAGGATGTATAAAAATAATTAAAAGTGAAGACATAGATAGATATATATATCCTAAGCTATCAAAGAATTTATTAATTATATTAGACACTAATAAAGGAGATTTAGTACAAAGTAAAGACTTATTGAAAAAAATTGATAAAAAAATTATAATCGATCATCATGAAACATCAAAGTCAACAATAAAAGATGCTCTAACAATAATAGATAATGAAGTATCAAGTACTTGTGAAATGATTACTGAATTAGTAGAATATTATGACGTAGAACTAGAACCATATTACGCTACAGTATTACTATCTGGAATTGTTCTTGATACAAATAATTTTACTTTAAAAACAACAGCAGATACGTATTATGCATCATATTACTTATCTAGTTTAGGAGCAAGTGCAAAAAAAGTACAATACTTATTAAAGCAAGATATAATGGAATATACAGAAAGACAAAAACTATTAGCAGATATTGAAACAATTAATAATAGAATAGCATTTACAAAAGCAACACCATATACAGTTTATCGTAGAGAAGATTTAGCAAAAGTAGCAGATACATTATTATTTTTTAATAATATTGAAGCTTCTTTCGTAATTGGAAAGATTGGTAAAGAAACAGTAGGAATTAGTGCTAGAAGTCTCGGAAATTACAATATAAATAAAATTTTAGAAAAATTAGGTGGAGGTGGAGACACTTATAACGGGGCAGCAAGATTTGAAAAAACAACAATAAGTAAAGTTGAGCAAATGCTAAAAAAAGAAATAGAAAACCAGGAGGGTGAATAAAAATGGAAGTAATTTTTATTAAAGATCTTAAAAATCAAGGTAAAAAAGGTCAAATAAAGAATGTGAAAGACGGATATGCACAAAATTTTCTTATAAAAAATGGTTATGCAGTAATTAAAAATAAAGAAAACTTAAGTAAGTTAGAACATGAGCAAGAAAAAAAAGCAGAAGATGATTTAAAAAACAGAAAAAAAGCAGAAGAGCTAAAAGAAAAGTTGGATAAAGTTGTTCTAGAATTTAAAGTAAAAACTGGTGACGGAGACAAGGTTTTTGGAAGTATTAGCGTAAAGCAAATAAAAGATAGTTTACAAGAAAAAGGCTATAAAATTGAAAAAAGTCAAATAGATAGTAGTAATCAAATATCATCACTAGGCTTTCATAATGTTAATATAGACTTATATGGTAATATAACAGCAACAATTAAAGTACATTTAGTAAAGTGAGGTGATTTTTATGGCTAATAAAATAATGCCTAATAATCTAGAAGCAGAAGAATCAGTATTAGGTGCCTGTTTCTTATCAAAGTATGCTTTGCAAAAAGCAACAGAGAGTTTATTGCCAGAAGCATTCTATAGTGAAAAAAATGCTAAAATATTTAGAGCATTAGTAGAATTATCAGAAGAAAAAACACCAATAGATTTAACTACTATTACAAGTCATTTAAAAAAGAAAAATGAGTTAAATGAAATAGGTGGAGTAGAATATTTAACAGAAATATTAAATTTTGTTCCAACGGCAACTAATGTTGACTACTACATTCAAAATGTTGAAGAAACTGCAATATTAAGAAAACTAATAGAAACAGCTAATGATATAGCAACAGAAGGATATAGAACGGACGAAACAGTTAATGAAATATTAGACAATTCTGAAAAGAAAATATTAAGTATTGTTAAAAATCGTAAATCGAGCGAATTTAGAACAATAAAAGAAGTTTTATTAAAAACACAGTCAGACCTAGAAAGATTATCAGAGAATAAAAGTGAAATTACAGGATTAGCAACCGGTTGGTATGACCTTGATAAAATTACAACCGGACTACATCCTAACGAATTTATTATAATAGCAGCAAGACCAGCAATGGGTAAAACAGCTTTTGCTTTAAATTTAGCTACACATGCAGCTATGACACAAGATAAAAGCGTTGCAGTTTTTAATTTAGAAATGAGTGCAGAACAATTAGCAATGCGTATCTTATCATCTCTTGGACAATTAGAGGGATTCAAACTTCGTACAGGAAACTTGATGAATAATGATTGGAAAAGAATTAACGAAGCAGTATCACAATTATCAAATACGAATTTAGTAATTGATGACACACCAGGAATAACAATAGGTGAAATAAGAGCAAAATGTCGTAGATTGGCCAGTAGTGAAAAAGGTCTAAGCCTAGTAGTAATTGATTATTTACAACTAATTTCCGGTGGAAAAAACTATGGGGCAAATCGTCAACAAGAAGTATCAGATATTTCACGTAGTTTAAAAACATTAGCAATGGAATTAAATGTACCAATAATTGCTTTATCCCAATTATCAAGAAGTGTAGAAGGAAGAGAAGACAAAAGACCTTTAATGAGTGATTTAAGAGAATCAGGATCTATAGAACAAGATGCTGATATAGTTGCATTTTTATATAGAGATGACTATTATAACAAAGAAGCTAGGAATGAAGATAATACAAGTATTAGTGAGTTAATAATAGGAAAACATCGTAATGGACCAACAGCAACAATAGAATTATTATTTAAAAAGAATACATCTACATTTTTAAATTTAAAAAGAGAGAATAAGGAGGCTAACTAATGAAGAAAAAAAATTTGTCAATAATTTTATCAATAACATTAGTTATAACCCTTTTTGCAGTAACAGGATATACTCCTAAAAGGCTTTCCACACATACCGTATATAGAGTTTACTTAAAAGGAGAATCGCTTGGTATAATAAAATCTAAAACAAGTCTTGAAGAATATATTAATAAAAAGCAATCAGAAATTAAAAAGAAATATAATGTTGATAAAGTATATGTACCATCAGATTTAGATATAGTTAAAGAAATAACATATGATAATAATTTAACATCAGTAGAAAAAATTTATAATAAAATAAAAGATATATCACCATTTACTATTTCTGGTTATGCAGTTACTATAAAAGGAATAGATACAAAAGATAGTACGGGAAAAACAGTAAAAGGTAAAAAACAAGTAATATATGTTTTAGAAAAGGATATTTTTACAGATGCTGTTGATAGTATAGTTAAATCTTTTATACCATCGGAAGAATATGAAGCATTTGCAAATGATACGCAAAAAGAAATAGAAACGACAGGTAAAAAAATAGAAAAAATTTATATTGAAAACACAATAACCATAAAGAAACAAAAAATACCAATAGACAAAAAAATATATCAAGATTCAAAAGAATTAAGTAAATATTTATTATTTGGAACTGTTTCAGAACAAAAAAAATATACTGTACAGCCAGGGGATACAATAGAAGATGTTGCATTCGATAATAAAATATCTACAGAAGAATTTTTAATAGCCAATCCGAGTATTAGTAGTGTAGATAGTTTATTATACTCCGGTCAAGAAGTAACCCTAGGAATTTTAAAACCACAATTTAATGTAGTAGAAATAGATCATGTAGTAATAGAAGAAGAAAAAAAGTTTACAACAGAAACGAGATATGATGATAATAAATACGTAGGATATACTGAAATAGCTCAAAAAGGAGTTAATGGACTAAACAGAGTTACCCAGAAAGTACAAAAGGTAAATGGTGAAACAACAAGTTTAGTAAACATGGAAACAGAAACAATAAAAGAGCCAATAACTGAAATAATAGTTAAAGGTGGCAAAAAGTCTAGTTATATTGGAACAGGTACAGTAATACCTACAAAAGGTGAATGGGGATGGCCAGCATCATGTGCTTCTATTTCATCAGGTTTTGGATATAGATGGGGAACATTACACGATGGTACAGATATAGCAGGTTGTGGATATGGTTCAAATATATTTGCAGCCCAGTCAGGAACTGTCGTTGAATCAAGAAAAAAACCAGGATCATATCCAGGTGGATATGGAGATAATGGTGAATATATTACAATAGATCATCATAATGGCTATTACACTTTATATGCACATTTGTGTCCTAATTGTAGATATGTTAGTGTTGGCGATGAAGTAGTAAAAGGTCAAGTAATTGGTGGCATGGGTCAAACTGGAATGGCAACAGGAGTACACTTACACTTTGCTCTCTGGTATGGATATCCATACAGATCAGGTAGTGTAGCTCTAAACGCTATGAACTATTATTAAAATGAAGTTTAAAGTAATAGCATCAGGATCTAAAGGAAATTGCACTGTAATAATTACAGACCAAGCAAAAATAATAATAGATATGGGAATTTCTTACTTAACTTTAAAAAAATGTTTAGAAGAAGATTCCCTTTCTTTAGATCAATTTACTGGAATTTTAATAACCCATTGCCACAAAGACCATATCTCTGGATTAGCATCATTACTAAAACACACTAAATTAAAAGTTTATATCCCTGAAAAAATGTATGATAGTTTAAAAGAAGTACTTGAAAAAGATAAATGCATATTTATTGATGATAACTTCACTATAGAAAATTTAAATATAGAATTAATTCATACTTCGCACGATGCACCAGCATCAGTTGGATATATTATAGAAAGTAATAATAAAAATATCGTTTATGTAACAGATACAGGATATATAAATAGAAAATATCTAATAAAAATGAAAGAAAAAGATTGCTACATAATTGAAAGTAATCATGATGAAAAAATGTTAATGGATGGTCCTTATCCAAGATTTTTAAAAGAAAGAGTTATTAGTGATAAGGGTCATTTATCTAATATAACAACGTCAAAGTATTTGCAAAAAATAATAGGAAAGAATACCAAAACAATAGTATTAGCACATTTAAGTGAAACAAACAATACAGAAAGCTTAGCTTTAGAAACAACAAAAGAAGCATTAAATAGTAATTTGAATATAATTGTTGCTAAACAACATGAGCCAAGCCCAATAATTGAGGTATAATATGATAAAAATAATAGCAGTAGGTTCTATCAAAGAAAAATATTTACGTGAGGCAATTCAAGAGTACGTAAAAAGACTCGGTAAATATACAAATATCGAAATAATAGAAGTAAAAGATGAAGGTTTACTTGAAAAAGAAAAAGCAATGTCAGAAGAAGCAGAAAAAATTAAAAAGTACTTATCATCAAAAGACTATATCATAACTATGGAAATAAATGGAAAAGAAATGACTTCTTTAGAATTAGCTAATAAAATAAACAATATTTTAATTGAAAATAGTAATCTAGTATTCATAATAGGCGGTAGTTATGGATTGAGTGACTCTATTAAAGATTTAGCAAAATTCCATCTTTCATTCTCTAAAATGACATTTCCTCATCAATTATTTCGACTTCTTCTTTTAGAACAATTATATCGTTCATACAAAATATTGAATAATGAAGCTTACCATAAATAAAATAATTAATATAAATAAAAAAATGTTTGAGGAGTAAATATGATAGGAAATAGTTGGGACGAATTATTAAAAGAAGAATTTAAAAAAGAATATTTTAAAGAATTAATGACTTTTATAAGTAAAGAGTATAAAACAAAAACAATATATCCAAAACAAAGTGATGTTTTCAATGCATTTAGATACACAACTTTTGAAAACTTAAAAGTTGTTTTACTAGGACAAGATCCTTACCATGAGCCAAATCAAGCAGAAGGACTATCCTTTTCAGTTAGTAATAATGTCATAAAACCTCCATCCCTAAAAAACATTTTTAAGGAACTAGAAAGTGATTTGAAAATACCATTTCCAGAACATAATTCACTTAAACCATGGGCAAAAGAGGGTGTTTTACTTCTTAATGCGGTATTAACTGTAGAAGAACATAGTCCGGCTTCACACAAAGATCATGGTTGGGAAACATTTACAGATAATGTAATGAAAATAATTAACAAAAAAGAAAGTCCTGTAGTTTTCATTTTACTAGGAGCATATGCAAAAAAGAAAAAGGAATTAATAACTAATCCCATACACTATATAATAGAAAGTCCACATCCTTCACCATTTTCAGCTTACACCGGTTTCTTTGGAAGTAAACCTTTTTCAAAAACAAACGAATTTTTAAAAAGCAAAGGTATAAAAGAAATAAATTGGAGAATTGAATAGTAAGAAACAAATAACATTAATTATTTACTAATATCAAGTATAATGATAGAATTAGGTTAAGATTAATCAAAGTAGGAGGAAAAATGAAAATCAGTGAAGAGTTAAAATCTAGAGTAGATAATTTAGGCACTAATTATGAACAATTAAAAGAATCAGATAACGTATTTGAAGGTGCTCTAAATGTAGGAAAAGTTGGTGTAAGTGCCGTAAGAGTAGCAACTGGTGTACTAAAAACACCTATTGCATTCACAATAAAAGCAATATCAAAAGCTATGCCAGTAGTATGGCAAGTTGCAGCTCAGCCAATTCATATTCCTGTTGCACTTATTTCAACAGTAATAAAACCACATAGTCCATATAATGGACAAACAATTAACAAAATGGGCAGTTTCTTAGGAAACAAAACAGAAAGCCTACTATCAAAAACAGCAGATGTTGTAATGAGAACATTATAAAGGAGAATTTATGGTAAACAAAGAATATACATTTACAATATTAGATGCAGCAGGTAATGAAGTATTATGCGATACACTTGCTTATATAGAAAGAGAAGAAGAAAATCCTATAATAATATATACAGATTATTCAATAAATAGTAATGATAAGATTAATCTATATGTATCAGAACTAGTTCCAAAAAATGGTGCAATCTCATTGGAAGATATAGATGAATATGAAAATATTCCAGCAGTAGTTGATAAAATGCACGAAATTTGGAAACAAAGAGAAGAAGAAGAAGAAAAAGAAAATGCATAAAAAAGTCCTAGTTTATTTTCAAACTAGGACTTTAATTATTTTGTGCTTGAACAGCAGTAATAGCAATTACACCAATTATATCATCAACACAACAGCCTCTTGATAAATCATTGACAGGAGCCGCAATACCCTGACATATAGGTCCATAAGCTTGAGCCTTAGCTAATCTTTGAACAAGCTTATATCCAGAATTACCAGCATCTAAATCAGGAAAAATTAAAACATTAGCTTTCCCTGCTACTAGGCTATTAGGAGCCTTTTTTATTGCAACCTCAGGAACAATTGCTGCATCTACTTGTAATTCACCATCCATATAATAATCTGGATATTTTTCCTTAGCTATTGCTGCTGCCTCAACTACTTTTGAAACATCATTATGTTTTGCACTACCTTTTGTTGAATGTGAAATAAAAGCAACATAAGGATCATATTTTGTTAACATCTTAAAACTATCAGCACTATCTTTAGCAATATCAGCAAGCTCTAAAGAACTAGGATTTTGAACTAATCCAGCATCAGCAAAAATAAAAGTGCCATTTAAACCAAACTGACAATCAGGAACACACATTAAGAAAAATGCAGATACCAAAGAAGAATTATCTTTAGTTTTAATAATTTGTAATGCAGGTCGCAAAGTTTCAGCAGAAGAATGACATGCCCCCGAAACAATACCATCAGCTTTTCCAAGCTTAACTAACATACATGCAAAATACATATAGTCACTACATATCAAATTTTTAGCTTGTTCCTTAGTTAATCCTTTATCCTTTCTTAAATTAGCTAGTTCATTAGCCATTAAATCAGCTTCTTCATACTCAAAAGGATTAATTATTTCTAATCTTTCACCATCAATAATGTCCAAATTATTTATTTTATGATTATCACCAATAAGTATTATTTTAGCAATACCTTCATTTGCAGCCTTAACAGCAGCTTCAATGATTCTATCATCCATGGATTCTGGTAAAACAATAGTTTTAATATTACTTTTTGCTCTAATTTTAATTTCATTAATAAAGTTCATATATCATCCTTCTTATCTATCTTTCAAAATTTCAAACATTTCTAACTTCTCATCATTATAAAAATTCTTTTTCTTATAACGATGAAAAAAACTAATTATATTAGATGGAAAAGAGACAATAAGTTTATTAAAACCAACAACAGCATCATTATAAAATTTTACAGAACCAGTTAATTCAACTTCATTTTTTTTCAGTTCTTCTAAAATATTATTTAAAGAGTCACTTTTAAGTAATTTTTCGTTTTCATCTAGAGTCTTTAATAAATCATTATAACTTTTTTTTAACAATTCATTTAATTCAAAATGATTTATTTCATTAATTTTAATTTCAGAAATTTCTGGCAAAAAATCTTCTAATTTTAACTCTTTAATAATAATTGGACTAGTTCTTTCTAATAAGTCTTTTTTATTATGTAGCAAAACGTCAATATTATTTTCTGCTTCTTCAATTTTAATTATTGCAAAATTAAACTTATTATTTAAAATACTAATCAAAATAGTAAATAAAGCTAAAATAACTATAATACCAAGAACTATTTCTAACATCAAATCACCTCTAATTATTATAATTATATCAAAATACTAAATTATAAACAACTTTTCAAGTAAAAAAAAGCCAAGCGACTTTTTTACATTCCTAAGACATTTGATAGCAATAGCAATAGTCCTAAAATTAAAAAGAAAAGAGTAATACCTAATCCAACGATAGAGCCAGATTTAGCAAATTTTGCATGATATTCTTTCTTTTTATCTAGAAAATAATAGTATAAAGCTATACCGACAGGAAAACAAAATATACCAGATAATAATAACAATATACGATCTTCAATTTCTATTTTACCAGCATAAATATCTTTCTCTTTATTCATAATGACATCCTCCTACATTAATTATAGCAAAACAAGTCAAGATAAACAATATTTAAGAGGCAGTATATTTACTATCGTTGATTTTTATTTGGAATTCCTTTTTTTAAAAATAACGGAATTAAGTCTGATT
>CAZIFN010000008.1:0-31977 GCA_964538205.1 uncultured Mycoplasma sp. | reverse complement strand
TGATATTAGTCAAATTGATGAGTTTTTAGATTTATTTGATAGTGTTATTGGTATTGATAAAATAGGTTGTGTACATATTAATGATAGTAAAAATGAATTAGCAAGCCATAAAGATAGACATGAAAATATTGGATTTGGTAAGATAGGGTTTGATACTTTAATTAAAATTATTTATAATAAAAGATTAGAAAATATACCTAAGATATTAGAAACTCCTTATATAGATAAAGAGTATCCTCCGTATAAGTATGAAATTAATATGATTAAGAGTAAAAAGTTTGATGAAGATTTAATTAATAAAATAAGGCTAAATTGAGTATTTAGCCTTATATTTATTATATAAAGATATTATAGTGTTATAGAGTTTTGGATTTAGTTTTTGTTTTAATATAGAGAAAGATTTTTCATTGTTATTTAGGATTTCTTGATAGTTTGACTTTATAAAGTTATAAATAATTATTATTTCTTCTTCTGTTACTTCTATATTTTCTTTTTGTGCATATTTTTTAATATCTTCTTTAGTTAAAATATTTATATATTTTTTTATTAGTTCTTTATAAATAGTATCACCTCATAAAAATATATGAATTAAGATTTTAAATATGTGGTAAACTATTGTAGAGGGATTTTATGAATAAGATAAAGAAAAAAGTTAATTATGAAGTTATTATTAATAAGAGAATTTTTTTTGTATTTATGGTTGTGATTATTCTTTTTTTAGTACTTTTTTTTAAGTTGTTTTTAGTTATGGTTATTGATAAGGATAAATATAATGATAAGCTTTTATCTTTGACTAATAAGAGTATTACTTTAAATAGTGCTCCTAGAGGAAGAATTTATGATCGTAATTATAATGTTATTGTTGATAATAAGGCTATAAATACTATTATATATAAGAAGGAAAAGGGTACTACTGATAGTGATATGATTGAACTTGCTTATTTAGTTTCTACTCATTTGGATTTAGATTTTTCTAAGATTACTTTAAGGGCTAGAAAAGAGTTTTATTTAGCTAAGTATCCGGATTTATGTAAGAAGAAGATTACTGATAGTGAATATGAGAAGGTTAAACAGAGGAAGATTACTAATAATGATATTATGGAGTTAAAGATAGAAAGGATTAGTTTGGATGAGGTTAATTCTTTTAGTGATGATGATTTAAAAGCTGCTTATTTATATTATTTAATGAATAAGGGATATACTTATGAGGAGAAGGTTATTAAGTATGGGTGTAATGATAAGGAATTTGCTTATATATCTGAGAATAATGATAAGTTATTTGGTTTTGATACACGTGTTGATTGGGAAAGGGTTTATCCTTATGGGGATACTTTAAGGACTATTTTAGGGACTGTTTCTAGTTCTAGTCAAGGTATTCCTAGTGAGGAGAAGGATTATTATCTTGAGTTAGGTTATTCTTTAAATGATAGGGTTGGTCTTAGTTATTTAGAGAAGGAATATGAGGAGTATTTAAAGGGAGAGAAAAGTGTATATGAGGCTATTAATTCTCATGAGTTAAAACTAGTTAAGGAGGGTAAAAAGGGAAAGGATATTGTTTTATCTATAGATATTAATTTACAGGTTAAGATTGATGAGGCTATAGATCAAGCTATTATTAGAGCTAAGAGTGAGGCTAATACTGATTATTATGATCATTCTTCTGTTATTATTACTGATCCTAATACGGGTGAAGTTTTGGCTATTTCTTCTAGAAAGCTTGTTGGTGATAAGATTATTGATAATGTTAATAGTATTTTAATTTCTCCTATAACACCTGGTTCTGTTGTTAAGGGTGCTTCTATGCTTGTTGGTTATGAGTCTGGTGCAATTAAGTTTGGTGAGAAAATGTTAGATGAATGTGTAAAGGTTGCTGGTGCTCCTTTAAAGTGTTCTTTTGCAAAGGATTTAGGTGTTATTGATGATATAACAGCTATGGCTAAGAGTAGTAATGTTTATCAGTTTAAAACTGCGATAAGAGTTAATGGACAGGAATATTCTTATGGTATGAAGCTTAATTTTAATCAAAAGGCTTTTGATACTTATCGAAGTATGTATCATGCTTTTGGACTTGGTGTTAAAACAGGAATTGATCTTCCTATTGAAAGTTCGGGATACACTTCTAAAGATAAGTCTGCTGGTAATTTGCTTGATTTTGTCATGGGTCAATATGAAACTTATACACCAATACAATTAGCTCAGTATGTTTCTACTATTGCTAATGGAGGTAAAAGATTACAACCACATTTATTAAAAGAGGTAAGAGAAGCAACTGATGATAATAGTTTGGGAGATGTAGTTATGTCTTTTAGTCCTAATGTTTTAAATACAGTTGATGTAAAGGCGGAAAATTTAAAGAGAGTACAGGAAGGATTTTATGCAGTTATGCATATGCCATCTGGTTATGGACGGGGATATGTTAATGATAGAATGGATGCTGCAGGTAAGACTGGTACTTCACAAAGTTTTATTGATACAGATAATGATGGGATAATTGATACAGAAACGATTACGAGTTCTTTTATTGGATATGCTCCTTATAATAATCCTAAGGTTGCTTTTATGGTTACTTCTCCTAATTCTTCTTATGAAAATTCTAATAATAGTTTTACTAGTTTAGTTAATTATAGACTTACTAGGAGTGTTACGGATATATATTATGAGATGTATGGTATATAGGTTTTGTTAAAATAGATGAAATTTGTTTATTATGTAATTAAACTAAGGGAAAAAAAGAAAAAGTATTTAGGAAATTTTAATAACTTAAAATAAGAGTACTGCAATTTGTTATTTTGGTGGTTTGCAGTACTCTTATTATTATGTAATAATCATTTATGGAGGGAGGAGTTATATAGAAATGATTTAAACATACTATTTAATGTACGTAAAGGTATCGTTTAGTAGCAGAAAACATTTGAAATTTTAATACCATATGGTAAAATCAAATTGAGGATGAGAAAAAACTTTCTGTTAATTTTTGTAACTAAAATGTTTTTTGACAATTTTGTTATATATTGTTATAATATGTGGCAAAAAAACAAGTGATTAATTATTGATTTTTCTAATAAATGACAAAATAATCATAGAAACATCATTATTAGAGTGATGTTTTTATATAAATTTAAGGAAGGAGGATTGCAATATGAGTGAAGTAAGAAATACTATTAAATTTCCAGCCGGATTTTTTACGAAAATTAGACCGGAAGCAAAATCAAGCAAGAATCCGGATGATAAAATCATACCAATCAAATGGTCTACAAAAGTAGAAAATCGTGAAAAAAAAGCGATAGTTAAAAAAATGAGTATTAAGTAGGTGGAAGTATGTGCAAAATTGGTGATATTATAGTAATTGAAGAGTATATTGGCGAAGATGGTACAATGTTACCAAAACACTCATTCGTAGTAATTGATGATGCCGCTGATGAAATAAAAGGCTTAAAATATGATTTTGTTGCTAATGTGCTGTCTAGTTTTAAAAATGATGCACACAAAGCAAAAAAATTAAGATTTAAGGAAAATCTTGCTATTACAAGTGATGATATTGAATCACAAGCAACTAATACAAAAGATGGGTATATAAAAGCTGATCAATTATATTATTTTGATAAGAGTAGAATTAATTATTATGTATTAGCAAGTATAAATGCTGATTTATTAGATGAGCTAATAAGGTTAATAATCGAGTTAGAAGTAGAAGATAAATTAAAACAAAATACTAAAAATATAGAAATAAAAGAAGGAGTGTCTGTATAGATGCTTCTTTTATAATCATTTTTTAGTATTTTTATTAATATTTACTTTAATATTGGTAAAATTATTGTAGAAAATGAATAGGATGGAAATATTTGTGCTAATTAAAGAGAGTAATATATGGTTTAAGTGTAGAATTTACTTTTGTGATTGATATTATTATTAAAAATAGTAAAAAACTTTTGCAATTTATAAAAATTTTGATATAATACCTATAGACGTAAGGAGGGATAGACATGGCTAAAGCAGGAAATAGACAATATAAAACACTTTTTTGTACTGAATGTAAAGAAGAAAATTATAGAGTTGAAAGAAATGTTAAGAAAACAGACCGTCTTGAATTAAATAGATACTGTCCTAGATGTAAGAAACATACTGTACATAAGGAAAAGAAATAATTATTTTGGTGAGGGTTTATGGATAAGAATTTAAAAACACCAGAGGATATTGATAAATTAATAAAAAGACAAGATAGTGACCCTAGCTTTTTAGAAGGTAGTATTTTTATTGATAGTAAGATTACTGGTAGTGATAATAATTGTAGTAAAGTTTATAAGAAAGTTTATTACAAGGGATCTAAAAGAAAAAAATAGGAGGTGTTTACTGTGATTAGTACTAATGATTTAAAGAATGGTATTACTATTGAGGTTGAGGGTTCTATATTTGTAGTAATGGAAACTCAACATGTTAAACCAGGTAAAGGTGCTGCTATTGTTAAGGCTAAATTGAAAAATTTAAGAACTGGAGCAATATTTGAAAAGACTTTTAATGCTGGTGTTAAGGTAGCAACTGCTAGAATTGAAAAGACTTTAATGCAATATCTATATATGTTAGGTGATGTTTATTACTTTATGAATATGGATACTTATGAGCAATTAGAGCTTGATAAGAGTATTGTTGGAGATGGTGCTAAGTTTTTAACTGAAAACTTAGAAGTATATATTACTACTTATGATGGTGAAGTACTTGGTATTGATTTACCTGATAAGGTTGAATTAAAGATTGTTCATACTGAGGCTGCTGTTAAGGGTAATACTACTAATAATGCTTTAAAGGATGCTGAATGTGAGACTGGATTATTAGTTAGAGTTCCTTTATTTATTGAAGAGGGAGAGACTATTATAGTTTCTACTAGTGATGGTAAGTATGTATCAAGAGCCTAGGCTCTTTTTTTTGCGTTAAATAAAAAATTGTCTTTTGTTCTGTAAAGTTATGTGTTTGCTATTTTAATTATTTAACGTTTTGTAGTATAATTAATATGCAAGATAGGAGATAAAGATATGGCAAAGAAGAAGAGAAAGAAGACTGTAAAAAAGGGATTTAGTTATAGTGCTGAGTTGTATGGTATTTTACTTGTTTTGATTGCTATTTTAGGTATTGGTAAATATGGACCTGTTGGAAGACTTTTTGCGTCTTTTGGACTATTTTTATTTGGTTCTTTATATATGGTTTTTTTATTAGTACTTTTTATTGTAGGTTGTTATTTATTATTAAAAAGGGAAAAGCCTGATTTTTTTTCAACTAAGCTTGTTGGTCTTTATGTTTTTGTTTTAGGGCTTCTTATTATGATGCATAGAGAATTTGTATTAGAGAATGATGGAAATATTGCCCTTATATTTAAAGAGACTGTTGATCAGTTAGTTATGTCTTTTAATAGTATTATGAATACTGGACATTTAGAAAACTGGTTAAGCGTAGGGGGAGGTTTAATAGGAGGAGTTTTATCTGGTATTTTTGTAAAGCTTTTCTCTTTTATGGGTATGCAAATTGTTTCTTGGGTATTAATGATTTCTGGTATTTGTTTATTTACAGGATTTTCTATTTTGGATCTTATTAATAATTCTATTGAAAAGGGTAAAGAAATTAAAACACATAAGAGTGAGGCAAAGAGTAAGAAACAGGTTATTATTAGTGATGGAGCAGTAGAAGAAGCTAAACAAAATGATAATCATATTAAAATTACTTCTATTGATGAACTTACTAAAGTTCCTGATACAAATATAAAGACTGAGGTTGTAAATACGGATAATGTAGTTAAGGAAAATCCTATTAATTTAAAATATAAATTACCTGGTTTAAATTTATTAAATCAACCTAAGAAGAAACAGAAGGGTATGGATAATGCAGCTATTGAAAAAAATATTGTTATTTTAGAACAAGTTCTTAGGGATTTTAAAATTATTGGTAAAGTAGTTGAAGTTCATATTGGACCTAGTGTTGCTCAATATGAGTTGGAGATTGCATCTGGTACACGAGTAAATAAAATTACATCTATTAATAGAGAAATTGCTTTAGCTTTAGCTAAGAAAGATGTTAGAATTGAAGCTCCTATTCCTGGTAAAAATACTGTTGGTATTGAGTTTGCTAATGATGAGGCTACACCTGTTAGTTTTTATGAGATTATTAGTAGTAAGAAGATGCAAGATTCTATGAATAAGAAACTTATGATACCTTTAGGTAAAAGTATCAAAGGTGATGTAGAAGTATGTGAAGTTAATAAAATGCCACATTTACTTATAGCAGGAACAACTGGTTCTGGTAAGAGTGTATGTGTTAATGGAATTATTTGTTCTATTTTAATGAGAGCTAGACCAGATGAGGTTAAACTAGTTATGGTTGATCCTAAGGTTGTTGAGTTATCAGTTTATAATGGTATTCCTCATTTAATGTGTCCTGTTGTTACTGATCCTAAAAAGGCAGCTGTTGCTTTAGCTAAAATGGTTGCGGAGATGGAAAGACGTTATGAAACTTTTAGTGAAACGGGTACTAAGAATATAGAATCTTATAATGATTATATTGAAAAATGGAATAAAGAGAATGCTCATGATGATTATATTAAGACTAAAATGCCTTATATTGTTGTTATTATTGATGAGTTATCTGATTTGATGATGGTTGCTGCTAAGGAAGTTGAGGATTCAATTTTACGTATTACACAAAAAGCACGTGCAGCTGGTATTCATTTAATTGTAGCAACTCAACGTCCGTCTACTGAGGTTATTACTGGTCTTATTAAAGCTAATATACCTTCACGTATATCGTTTGCTGTTGGATCTGGAATTGATTCTAGAACTATACTTGATCAAACTGGTGCTGAGAAGTTACTTGGTAAAGGTGATATGTTATTTTTACCGATTGGTGTTAATTCGCCAACTCGTATTCAAGGTTCATTTATTACTGATGAAGAAATAAAAAGATTAATTGATTTTACAGTTGAACAGCAAAAAGCACAGTATGATGAGTCATTATTAAATCTTGAAGCTATTGATCATAATGCAGTTGATAGTGCTGTAATAGATGAGGTTGCTTCGGATGTTGACAGTGAAGAGGAACTTTATCAACAAGTACTTGAATTTGTTGTTAGAACACAGAAAGCTAGTGCTTCACTTTTACAAAGAAAGTTTAAAATTGGTTATAATAAGGCTGCTCGAATGATTGATACTTTGGAAGAAAGAGGAGTCATTGGACCAGCTACTGGTAATTCTAAACCGAGAGAAGTGTTAGTTCAGTTTGATGAAAAGTCTAATGGAGAAGTATCTGAATAATTGATACTTTCTTTTTTTTTGTGTATAATAGTTTTGGGAGAGTGAATTATGACTGCACATATTGAAAGTAAAAAAGAAGATATTGCTAAAATTGTATTGATGCCTGGAGATCCATTAAGAGCTAAATATATTGCTGATAATTTTTTAAAGGATGTTAAACTAATAAATACTGTTAGAAATATGTTTGCTTATACGGGCTATTACAATGATACAAAAATTACTGTGTTTCCGTCTGGTATGGGAATACCAAGTATAGGGATTTATGCTTATGAATTGTTTAAATTTTATGATGTTTCTACAATTATTAGAATTGGTACTGCTGGTACTATACATAAAGATGTTAAATTACTTGATGTTGTTTTAGGTACTAGTTCTTATTCTGTTAGTACTTTTCCGTTGCTTTTTGATGGAGATACTGAAAAGGAATATGAATCTAGTTCTTTACTTAATGAAAAGATAATTAATATGGCTAAAAGTCTTAATATTAATTTAAAATCAGGAAGAATTATTACTAGTGATGTTTTTGATCCTTATGTTGATGGTGATAAGTTTAGAAGTAATTTTCCAGATTTGGAGTTTTTAGCTAGTGAAATGGAAGCTTTTTGTCTTTTCTATTTAGCTAAGAAGTTAAATAAAGAAGCAACTTCTTTATTGACTATAGTTGATTCTAAGTTTGATAAAAGAAGTTTAACTAGTGAGATGAGGGAAAAGTCTCTTAATGATATGATTAAATTAGCTTTGGAGACTGTTTCTAATAAAAACTAAATTAGTGAATATACTAGTAAATAGAGGTGAATTATGAAATATACTAGAAAAGATTTTGGTTCTTATAAGTTACATTTAATTAATACTGATAAATTTAAAACTATTGATGTAAGAGTTTCTTTTCATAGAGTTATTAAAAAAGAAGAGATTACAATGCGTAATATTTTATGTGATATGTTTATGCAATCTAGTAAGAAGTTTAATAGTAAAAGAAAATTGACTATTAAAGCACAAGATTTATATGCAGCTGATTTAAAAACGACTAATTCACGACTTGGTAATTATATTAATACTGATTTTTATTTATCTTTATTAAATGACAAGTATACTGAAAAGGGTAACTTTGCTTTGGGTTTAGAGTTTTTAAGTGAGATTATTTTTAATCCTGATGTTAATGATAATTCTTTTAATGATGAAAAGTTAGAAATTGTTAAGAGTAATGCTAGAAGTGCACTTGAATCTATTAAGGAAAATGCTAGTAATTATAGCTTGATTAGAATGGCTGAGGCTTTTAGTAATGATGAGCCTATTTCATATAGAATGGTTGGTTATATTGAAGATCTTGATAAAATTAATACTCATAATCTTTATGATTATTATTTGGATATGATTAGTAATGACTTTGTTGATATATTTGTTATTGGTGATATTAATGAAAAGGAAATTACAGATTTAATTAGAAAGTATTTTAAATTTAATATTTTGAAAAATTTAAAAGTTCCTTTTATTGTTGATGAGAAGAAAGCTCGTAGTAGGAAATTAATTAGTAAAGAAGAAATTGATAATACTCAATCTAAATTAGCTATTGCATGTAGAGTTTGTGGACTTAGTGAATATGAAAGAAACTATCCATTAACTTTATTTAATATTATTTTTGGTGGATGTTCTGATTCTAAGTTATTTAAAGAAGTACGTGAGAAAAATTCTTTGTGTTATACGATTCATTCTGTACCTAATAAGTTGGATAATGTTTTAATTATAAAAGCTGGTATAGATAAAGTTAATTATAAGAAGACTGTTAGTTTAATTGAAAAGAATTTAAAAGATATGTGTGCTTCTAAATTTAGTGATGATGATATAAAGATGGCTAAAGAGTATCTTAATACAGCGTATGAGGAAATTTTCGATTCTCAAGGAAAAATTATTGATAATTATTTAATGATGGAATTACTTGGTACTGATGATATTGATACTAAAAGAGAAAAGATGAGTAAAGTTACTAGGAATGAGATTGTTGCTGTTTCTAAGAAAGTTATTATAGATACAATATTTTGTTTAGAGGGTGTTAAAGATGACAGAGATTAAGTTAAAGGGTTTGGATGTTAATTGCTACAAAGAGGTTTTAGATAATGGATTAGAAGTATATTTAATACCATATGAAAATAAGAAAAATTATTTTATGACATATGCTACTAGATTTGGTTCTGAGACTACAGAATTTATTCCTTATTCAAAAGATGAAATGATTAAAGTGCCTGATGGAATTGCTCATTTTTTAGAACATAAAATGTTTGAGCAAGAGGATGGGGTTGATCCATTTACTTATTTTTCTAAGTCTGGTACTGGTGCTAATGCTTTTACTTCTTTTGATAGAACTCAATATGTTTGTTATGGTACAAAAAACTTTTATGATAATTTGGAATTTTTAATTAGTTATGTTAATTCTCCTTATTATACTTTGGAAAATGTTGAAAAGGAAAAAGGTATAATTGCTGAGGAGTTAAATATGTATTCTGACATGCCTGATTGGCAAATAGAGACTAAATTAAGAGAAGCTGTTTATGTTAAGCATCCAAGAAGGGTAGATATTGGTGGTACAGTTTCAGAGATTATGAAAATTACTAAGGAAGATTTATATACTTGTTATGATAACTTTTATAGTCCTAATAATATGTTTTTATTATTAGTTGGTAATTTTGATAAGGATAAAGCTAGTAAGATTATTCATGATTCTTTAGATAGTGTTCCTAATAAGGGTAGACCTATTATTAAAGAAATAGTTGAGGATGAAAAAGTTGGTATTAAGGAAGATGTTTTTTATACTAATATTAAAGTTCCTAAAGTTGCGATTGG
This sequence comes from uncultured Mycoplasma sp., assembly GCA_964538205.1. Lineage (GTDB taxonomy): Bacteria > Bacillota_I > Bacilli_A > RF39 > UBA660 > CAG-877. The sequence continues at coordinate 21,847 of CAZIFN010000008.1, read as the reverse complement.
ATTAAAAGTTCCTACTAATAATTTGTCTAAATATGAGGATATTACTTTGGATTTATATTTACAAATGTTTACTACTTTGACGTTTGGCTCTTCATCATTATTTAGAGAGAAAGTTAGAAATATGAAAATAATGAATAGTTTTTATGCTGATTGGGAATCTATTTTAGGATTTAAAAATTATTTATTGGTTGCCTCTAGTAATGAGCCAGATAAGTTTATTCAAGAATTTAAGAAAGAAATTGCTAATGTTAATATAGATTCTGATGCTTTTAATAGAATGAAGAAAGTTTGGATTGCTAATGAGGTTAAGTTATTTGATTGTGTTGATAGTGTTGCTAGTAATGTAAGTGATGACTTGATAAGATATGGTGATATTATTCCTGATAAGATAGATAGAATTAGAAATTTGAATCTTGATGAATTAAATGATATTCTTTCGAAGATAGATTTTTCAAATGTTTCTTATATTAAATGTCTTGGTAAAGAATAATAATTATCTATAGATGAAGAGAAATTTGTATGTTTACTTTTTAACTAATCTATTTTTTGGCGATTTTTATAACTTGACAAGGTTAGGTGTAAATGATAATATGAGATTGGAGGTTGATGTTATGGAGTTCTTTGATGATGTTATTTCAACTTATTCGTTTTCTTGTTCTTGTGATGATCAAGGGTGTCAAGGTTCTTGTCATGGCTGTGACGATTAATTTCCTAATTTTTGTGTTGCCTATACTTTTGTATAGGCAACTTTATTTTTGAAAGGTAAAAGTTATGAAGTATAAAAAATCTAAATATAATATTTTTGTTCCTTATGAAGATTCTAAGAGTATAATATTTAATTCCCTAACCGGTTCTATTGGTTTGTTTGATGCGGATACCATGAAAAAGTATAATGACAATACTTTATCTAAGGAAGAGACGGAATTGCTTTTAAAAAAAGGTATATTAGTTAAATATAATTATGATGAGTTAGGTAAGATTAATGATGATCGTACTAAAGGTATAAAATATAATAAAGGGAAATTTATAAGAGTATGGACGACTTCGGCATGCAATGCACGCTGCTATTATTGTTTTGAAAAAGGTATAGATACTGTTAAAATGACGAAAAAAACGGCGGATCAGTTAGTTGTTTTTATTGATAATATGTTAAGTGAAGGTGACAAATTAACTTTTGAATGGTTTGGTGGTGAACCTTTATTAAATGTAGAAATTATAGACTATATTATTGATAAGATTACGCCTATTTGTGCTCAAAAGAATTGTAAATTAAGTAGTGCAATTATAAGTAATGGTAGTCTTATAACTGAAGAAATAGTTAATAAAATGATTAAAAAATGGAATGTTAGTTATATTCAGATAACGCTTGACGGAGATAGATATGAGTATGATAGAGTTAAAGATTATTTTAATCCTAAAAAATTTAATTTTGATAAAGTTATTAATAATATTAAATTATTATCTAAATACAATATACATGTATCTATAAGAATGAATTATGATACTAATAATTATGAAAGCTTGAGTAATTTAATTGATTATTTATATAAGGAGTTGTCTGGTTTTAAAAATATTTTTTATTATGTTTATCCAGTATGGAGTTCTTTAAATGATAAAGATAACTCTAGATTTATTTCTCGGTCATTTTCTGATGATAAATTGTTGTTGTTATTACAAAAAATTGCTGATTATAAATTAACTCCAATTCGTGAACTTGCACGATTGAATTATAAGATAAATCAATGCGTTTCATGTAATATCAATAGTTATACCGTTTTGCCAGATGGGAAGTTAACAAAGTGTAGCGAAACTTTTAGGCAAATAATTGGTGATATATGGAATGGTGTTACAGATATTGATGCATATAATTACTGGGTTAATACGGGATTGGACAGTAAGTGTGAAGAGTGTGTCTATTTACCTTTGTGCCAAGGTGGTTGCAGATCTTCACATTTTACCGAAATGCCACAGTGTTTTGTATATAAAGATATATTAGATAAAATTTTAAAATGGTATGTTTCTGATTTAAAAAAGCATAAGTAGTTGTTATTTATGTTTTTTATTATTTTACTATTTGTTAGCAGTTATGATATAATAATGTAGCGAGGAAGATGTATGTATGAAACAAGAAAATATTAGGAATTTTTGTATTATTGCTCATATTGATCATGGTAAAAGTACTTTGGCTGATAGAATATTAGAAATAACTGGTGCTATTATGAAAAGAGAGTTAAAGGAACAAATGCTTGATTCTATGGATTTGGAAAGGGAACGTGGTATTACTATTAAGCTTAATGCTGTTCAACTTACTTATAATTATAATAATGAAGAGTATTATTTAAATTTAATAGATACACCTGGACATGTTGATTTTTCTTATGAGGTTTCACGTTCTTTAGCAGCTTGTGAGGGTGCTATACTTGTTGTTGATGCTGCACAAGGAATTGAGGCACAAACGTTAGCTAATTTGTATTTAGCACTTGAAAATAACTTAACAATTATACCGGTTATTAATAAAATAGATTTACCTTCTGCTGATGTAGATAAAGTAATTGAGGAGTTAGAAATGATAGGATTTTCTAAAGATGAGATTATTTTAACTAGTGCTAAAACTGGTACTGGTGTTAAGGAATTAGTAGAGGCGGTTATTGATAGAGTTTCTGCTCCTAAAGGAAATAGTGTGAATAAATTACAAGGCTTAATTTTTGACAGTTTATTTGATCCTTATAAAGGCGTTGTTGTTTCTGTTAGAGTAGTTAATGGTAAATTAAAAGTAGGAGATACTATTAGAATGATGGAGTCTAATGCTAGTTATGAGGTAACATCTATTCATATTAATACTCCAAAGGAAATTAAGAAAAATGAATTAATGGCTGGTGAAGTTGGTTTTATTTGTGCTAGTATTAAAAATATTAGTGATGTTAAAGTGGGAGATACTATTACTTTAGAAAAGGATCCTGCTAGTTTAAAACTGGCTGGTTATAAGCCTATGAAGTCAATGGTATTTTGTGGTGTATATCCTATTGATACTTCTAAATTTGAGGATTTAAGAGAAGCTTTAGAAAAATTAAAGTTGAATGATGCTTCTTTAGTTTTTGAACCAGAGACTTCTTCGGCTTTAGGATTTGGATTTAGGTGTGGTTTTTTAGGACTTTTACATTTGGAAATTATTAAAGAACGTGTTATGAGGGAATTTAATATAGATTTAATAACTACAGCACCTTCTGTTGTTTATGAAGCTATTTTAAATAATGATGAAAAAATATTAGTTGATGCTCCTAATAAATTACCAGATAAAGGTCAAATAAAAGAAGTTTTAGAGCCTTTTATTAAGACTAGTATATTTACACCTAAGGATTATATTGGTTCTATTATGAAGCTGTGTCAAGATAAAAGAGGTATTTATATTAATATGGAATATATTGATACTAGTCGTGTTAATATACATTATGAACTTCCCTTATCAGAAATTGTTTATGATTTTTTTGATAAGTTAAAGTCTTATACTAAAGGGTATGCTTCTTTTGACTATGAGATGATTGGTTATAGGCAAAGTGAACTTGTTAAGATGGATATTTTACTCAATGGTGAGGCAGTTGATGCTTTAAGTGTTATAGTACATAAAGATTTTGCTTATCAAAGAGGAAGATGTGTGGTTGAAAAGTTAAAAGAGGCTATTCCAAGGCAACTCTTTGAGATTCCAATTCAAGCAGCACTTGGTAATCATATTATTGCTAGAAGTACTGTTAAGGCTTTAAGAAAAGATGTTTTAGCTAAATGTTATGGTGGAGATATTACTCGTAAAAAGAAGCTTTTAGAAAAGCAAAAAGAGGGTAAAAAGAGAATGAAGCAACTTGGTAGTGTTGAATTGCCACAGGAAGCTTTTATGAGTGTTTTAAGTATGGATGAGGTGTAGTTATGACATATGATGATTTATTGGTTGTTGCTTCTGAATATTTGACTGGTGAATATACAATGGAGGATTTAGCAGTGAAACATGGTGTTTCTAAAGCTACAATTATTAGAGGTTTATCAGGAAAACAGTTAGTTAAACTACCTAGTGAGATACAAAAAGATGTAGATGATTTAAAACAAAGGGTTTGGCTTGCTTCAAAAAGTACTTCTGGTAATTTAGGACATACAAAGTATAGTGATGAAGAAGTAGTTAGTAAAGCAGTTAGACTTGTAACAGAAGATAAGACTTTAAGAGAATTAAGTGAAGATAATGAGGGAAAAGTATCTACTTTATATGTTAATTTTACTAAAGAAAGATTAGGTAGTGAGTTATATGGTATAGTTAGAGAACAATATAGGGCAAATAGGTCTAAGAATAAATCTAATAATACTGAGGTTGATAATATTTTTGATACTTCTAGTGATACTTTAGAAAGTAAAGGAAATTCACTAAAGAAATGATTGAGGCAGTATATATACATATTCCTTTTTGTTTAAAAATTTGTTCTTACTGTGATTTTTGTAAAGTACTTTATAGTGAAAAGTTAGTTGATAGATATTTAGATGAATTAGAAAAAGAAATTAGATGTAAATATAAGAATGATAGAATTAAAACTATTTATATTGGAGGAGGAACACCTTCTAGTTTAAATATTAAGCAGCTTATTAGGCTTTTTAAAATTATTGATATATTTGATAAAGATGAAGTAGAAGAATATACAATTGAAGCTAATTTTGAAAGTATGACTAGAGAGAAATTAGATTTATTTAAAGAGTTTGGAGTTAATAGACTTAGTTTTGGACTAGAATCTACTAATAAAAAACATTTAGATTTTTTAAATAGGGATTTTGATAAGAATCATGTTTTAGATATAATTAATTATGCTAAAGATATAGGACTTAATAATATTAATATTGATTTAATTTATGCTTTAAAAGAACAAAGTATTGAGGATATAAAAAAAGATTTAGATTTTATAATTGATTTAGATATAAAACATATATCTACTTATTCTTTAATAATTGAGAATAATACTTTACTTAGTGTTTTAGGTACTAAGAATATTTCTGAAGATATAGATTTAGAAATGTATAAGTTTATTTGTAAATACTTAAATAATAATAATTTTAATCATTATGAGGTTAGTAATTTTTGTAAAGAAGGGTATCATTCTAGACATAATTGTGTTTATTGGAATAATTTATATTATTATGGTTTTGGACTTGGTGCTAGTTCATATATTGATGGTCTTAGAACTACTAATACTAGGTCTTTTAATAAATATTTTATGGGAGATTATATTTCTTATAAGGAAGAGGTTCTTTTTGATGATAGAATGGAATATGAAATATTACTTGGTTTAAGACTTAGTTTAGGAATTAATAAAAATTCTTTTTATAAAAAGTTTGGTAAAAGAATAGATGAATGTTATAATTATAGTGAACTTGTAAAGAAAGGATTTATTACTGAGACTTTGGATAATATTTTTATTAATGAGAATAATTTTTATGTAAGTAATGAAATTATTACTTTATTTATTGGAGGTAAGAAGTGTGAATAAGGGTTTAAAGTTTAAGAGGGAGCTTGAATATATAAAAAATGATAAAATTAGAGATGCTTGTTTGAAGATGATTGAATTATTACCTGATTATTTTTTTGAGATTCCAGCTTCATCTACTGGTAAATATCATCCTGAGTATGCTCTTGGTGAGGCAGGACTTTTACGTCATAGTAAGGCTGCTGTTAGAATTGCTTATGAGTTATTTAATGATCCTTGTATTGCTGATAAGTATACGTCTGATGAGAAAGACTTATTAATTATGGCGTTAATATTACATGACGGGTTAAAGTCTGGAATTGATCATGAGAAATATACAAGGTTTGATCATCCTATTTTAATGGCTAATTATATAATGGATAATAAGGATAGTATAGGGCTTTCTTTTTCTGAGGTTGAATTTTTATGTGATGCTATTAGGACTCACATGGGTTCTTGGACTACTGATTATAATGGAGTTGAGGTTTTAGAAAAGCCTAAAACTAAGTATCAAAATTTTGTACATATGTGTGATTATTTAGCTAGTCGTAAGTGTATACTTTTACCTTTTGATGAAAATGATGAAATTAGTGTTTAATTGTCATCATTTTTCTTTTTATTGTCTTGAGAATAGATGTATTTTTTGATAAAATGTAGGGGAAGGGTGAAGTTATGAATAAAGTAGAGAAAAGCTATGCTAGAGAAATTATTACATCAGTAATAGGTATTTTAATATTAATTGTTTTAATCTTTGGTGCTAGTTATGCAGTGGAGGTTAAGTCTGGTAATGAGAAGATTAATACTTTAACCATGGGTTATTTATCTTTTAATTTTACAGAGGGTAATAGTAATATAATTAATATTATTAATGCTACTCCTATTTCGGATGATATTGGTATGTTGATTAATGATAAAGATAAGATTTATGAATTTAGTGTTTCTAATGATTTTGATAAAAATATTAATTATGAAATTTTATTAGAGCCAGTTGTTAATGATATATCTGGTCAATATATTAAGTTTTATTTAACTGATCAGGATAATAAAGCTATTTCTTCAGTTTGTAATTTAATGGAACTTAGTGATTCTAAGCTTGATGGAAATAAAATTTTATATAAGGATGTTCTTAAAGCTAAGGAAAGTAAATCTTTTATTTTAAGAGTATGGATAAGTGATGAATATTCTTCTTTAGATGATTTAACTTTATCTTTTAAGGTTGATGTGAAGGGAACTGTCTAATGAATATGAGGTGATATTATGGCAGGAAAAATTATTGTTATTGAGGGAACTGATTGTTCTGGTAAGGAGACACAATCTAAGTTATTGGTAGAAAGATTGACTGCACTTGGTAAAAAATGTGCTTCATTTAGTTTTCCAATGTATGATACACCTACTGGTAGAATAGTTGGTGGAGCATATTTAGGTAAACCGGATATTTCACCGGGTTATTTTGAAGAAGGTGCTCCTAATGTTGATCCTAAGGTTTCATGTTTATATTATGCTGCTGATAGAAAATATAATATTGATAAGGCATTAAAGTTACTTGAAGAAGACTATTATGTTTTACTTGATAGATATACTACATCTAATTTGGCTCATCAAGGTAGTAAAATAAAGGATAAAGATGAAAGATTTAATATGTATCAATGGATTGATAAATTAGAATATTGGCTTTTACAGTTACCTAAACCTGATAAAACTATATTTTTACATGTTCCTTATGAATTTTCTTGTGAACTTAAAAAAAATCGTACTAGTTTGGATGAAAATGAAAGGTCTCCAGAACATTTACAAGGTGCAGAAAGAGCGTATTTAGAACTTGTTGAATTATATAATTGGGATAAAATAGAATGTGTTAAGGATGGCGTTCTTAGAAGTATTGAAGATATTAATGATGAAATATTAAAATTGATTGAAGATATGAAATAGATAAAAAAAGCGACTTTTGAAAGCCGCTTTTTTTGTTGCCCTAAGAAAGTAATAATATCAATAAAATGGTATGGTGTGCATGATATTATTATTTTTGAGTATTTTGGGCAACTGGTATATTTGTAACTGTACCTGGTGTAGTTATAATTGATTTTGAATCGGTCTTATTTAAATTAACTACAGGCATTTGAACTGGTACAGGTACAACAGGTTGATTTGTACTAGGAGTAGTAACTTTAGGTGTTTCTTTTGGTACTGTTGTATTTTGATTTGGTACAGTAGGTATTTTTACTACTGGTTCAGTACTTGGTTTTGTAGTTACTACTGTTGGAGTAACAGTAGTAGTATTTATATTTTCTTTTGGTACTGTTGTACTTTGACTTGGTACAGTAGGTATTTTTACTACTGGTTCAGTACTTGAGTTTGTAGTTACTACTGTTGGAGTAACAGTAGGAGTATTTATATTTTCTTTTGGTACTGTTGTACTTTGACTTGGTACAGTAGTAGTTTTTACTACTGGTTCAGTACTTGGTTTTGTAGGTACTACTGTTGGAGTAACATCAGGAGTATTTATATTTTCTTTTGGTACTGTTGTACTTTGACTTGGTACAGTAGGAGTTTTTACTACTGGTTCAGTACCTGGGTTTGTTGTTACAACTTTTGGAGTAACAGCAGGAGGTGTTACACTTCCTTCTTTAGCAACTGTTGTTTGTACTTTTTGTGCTGAGATAATAGGTGCTGTTATTTTATTACTTGGTTGAGTTTCATTATCTATAGTTTGACTTGGCTCTGTTTCTTCAATTGATTTTGTAAGATATCCTTCTGTGTCTTCTCCTGGTTCTGTTTCTATTTCAATAACACGATATACTTCTTCAAAACTAGTTAAGCCAGCAATACATTTTCCTAAAGCATCTTGTAACATTGTGATGGTTTTAGTTGTATATACCATGTCACTTAAATCTTCTTTTTTCATTTTTTCATTGGTTAGTGCATTTCTTATTTCATCATCTAACTCTAGAACTTCTTGAATAGCAATACGACCTTTGTAACCTTTACGACAGTGTTCACATCCATTTGGATTGGCATCATAAATTTTATCTATATCGCGATTCATATATTTTTTAAATACTTTCTTTTCGTATTTTGTTGTTTCTCTTTCGACTTTACACTTTGTACATAATTGTTTAGCAAGTCTTTGTGAAATAATACCGGTTAAGGCTGTTGATAATAAGTAACGTTCAACATCCATATCTAGTAGACGCTCAATAGTAGATAAAGAGTTATTTGTATGGATGGTTGATAATACTAAGTGTCCAGTAATTGAAGCACGTACAGCGATTTGAGCTGTTTCTGAGTCACGAATTTCTCCAATTAGTATTACGTTTGGATCTTGACGTAGAATTGAACGTAGGGCAGCGGCGAAGGTCATACCAATTTCAGAATTAACTTGGACTTGGTTCATTCCTTCAATGTTCATTTCAATAGGATCTTCAACAGTTATAATGTTTATTTCAGGTTTATTTAAACCTTGAAGTATTGAATATACAGTTGTTGATTTACCAGAACCGGTTGCTCCTGTAACTAAGATTATTCCATTTGGAACACCCATCATACGTTTTAGTTTTGCTAAATTTGTAGGATTGAATCCTAAACTGTCAATTCCTTGTAAACTTCTAGTGTAATCTAAGATACGAATAACGATCTTTTCACCTTCATTTAATGGTAGACAAGATACACGCATATCTAGATATTTACCGCCAAATTCTCCTTTTATAGCACCATCTTGAGGTAATCTTGATTCGGTTATGTTCATGTTTGCTAAGATTTTTAAACGTGTTGTTAGATTTCTTTCATATGCTTTTGGTATGTATGTATAGTCTTGTAAATCACCGTCAACACGAAATCTTACCATCATTCCATCTTCTCTAGGATCAAAATGGATGTCGGAAGTATTATTTTTAGACGCAGTAATAATTATGTAATCGGCAACTTGAGTTATTGGAGTTCGTTCAAAGTCAAACGCAACCATACTAGTTTCAGTGCCTTTTGACACATTCTTTTCATCCTTTTCTACCATTTTTTCAGCCCCTTTTACTTTCTGTATGGTATTTTTCTATACTTTATTATATAATAGATTTATGAGAATAGCAAGGAGTGAAATTATAAAATGTTAAAAAATAATAATAAGGGTTTTGTACTTGTAGAAACTTTAGTTGTAGCAGTTTTTGTAATGGCTATTTTTTCTGTTATTTATACTAATTTTTATCCAATCATGGGTGAATATGAGAAAAGAGAGTCTTATGATGATATTGACAGTAAATATGCATCATTTTGGTTTAAACGAATTATTCAAAGTGAAAGTGTTAACTTTACAAATATTCTTACTGATATAGGAAATAAAAAGTATCATGAGTTTGTTTGTAATGATATAAATAGTACTGATGCTACGGCTCGTAAAATTTGTAATGATTTAAGAACTAGATTTGGTGTTGAAAAGATTTATATTACTAGTTATAAGCTAGGTAATAGAAATAATATTGATGATAAGGATAATTTTAAGGGAATTGTTGAGGGTAATAGTATATTTTCTTCTGGTATGCAAGATTATGTAGCTTATTTACCAACTTATTCTAAGGTTAGTTCTTTGAATGGAGCTTGTTATAGATTAATTATTGAGTTTCATCATACTAGAAATGATAATGATTTTTATACTTATTCTGATATAGAAATATTAAAAGGAACAGAAAGGTGTTGGAGTTAGATGAAAATTAATAATAAGGGTATGACTACTATAGAGATTCTTATTTCTTTTGTTTTACTTGCTATTATAGTTGTTTCTTTATATGGAACAGTTGAGTCTTATAAGAATAAACAAAATATTGAGTCTGATAAGAACCAAATTATGACTTATAAGAATTTATTAACTAAGGAAATACAGGATGATTTAATATATAAGGGACTTCTTGATGCTTCTATTAAGAAAAGTAATGTAGGTGCTATGGAAACATATACTGTTAATCTTTATTTTAAAGATGGTAGTAGTTCTCAACTGGTAGTTGAAAGACAAATGGCTAATGATTACGGGTCTACTACTTCTATTGATGATGCTAATTGTACTTCTAATTTGAATGATATTTTTGCTATTAGTTATGGTCCTGTTGGTGATTTAACGAAGTATGAACTTCCTAAGATAGGTGAGGGTACTAATGAGGAAGGTTGTGTTGTTCAAGATTTAAGAATTAATAATGTTGATATTAATACTGATAATGATATTTTATCAATAGATATTAATTTTTATCATCCTGATTTTTCTACTAGATATGGTATTGATATAGCTTGTCCTATTGGTTTTTTTAGATAAGATATAATATTAAAAATAGAGGAATAGATATCATTATTTGAATTATTCTACCTAAAAGAAAATTTTTATATTTTAAAGAAGTATTAGAAATAATACTTTTTATTTGGATATGTATAGAGATACTTCCAAAGGAAAAGAAGATAATTATGAGTAGTGATTTTAATAATTCATTTGATAATAATGATATTGAGAAAAGTCCTTTAGTTAAATCAAAAATTCCAGATGTTATTACATAGTTTATTGTATTTAGAGTTAAATATTTATTTATAATTACTGTTATTAGATAGAAGAATATTGAAGTACCATAAATTATTATAATTACTTTGATGGCATCTATTATGGCTTTTGATAAGGATGAAGCAAAGTCTTTATCTATTGTATCTGGTATTATATAGTCTTCTTTAATATTTTTATTTGGTTTTGTTATAAAGGCTATTAATAGATTACTTATTATTAGTATAAATAATATTTTAATAGCAATCTTGTTATTGGTTAGAATTGTTACTGTATTTAGAACAAACATGGGATTTGGAAAATGTGTATATGTTAATAGATAGTTTGCAGTTTCTTTTGAGATTATATTTTTATTTAATAAGTCTTTTGTATATTTAGCTCCTGATGGTATTCCTGATAATATACTCATTATTGTTACATAAAAAATACTACCATTTAATTTTAATTTATTACTTATTAGTTGTACTAATCCTTGTTCTATTAGTATTGTTGATATTATAAAGAAAATAAAATTAGTAGGAAATAGTTTTGTAATAAATAGTTTTGTATAACTTATAATACTATTTATTATTAAGGGTGAATTAATAGTATATAGGATTAGTAATATTACTAATAATAATATAATAATTGTTCTTTGATAATTTTTTTTCATATTTCTCCATTTCTTTGTTATAATTAGATAAGGTGATATGATGATAAAAAGGCTTTTTAATTCGATTAAGCAGTTTATAATTGAGGAATATAAGTTTTTAATTATAATGCTTACTACTGTAATTTTATTCTTGTTTCCAGTTAATTATTATATTATTATTGGTGGTGATATTAGTAATATTGGTAATAGGGTTGTTGTTTCTTCTGGATATAAAAGTTCTGGTAGTTTTAACATTTGTTTTGTGTCGGAATTAAAGGGAAGACTTGGTCCTTATTTACTTAGTTATATAATACCTAGTTGGGAAAGAGAAAGTGCTAATGATTATAAGTATGATGATGAGGAGAGTATTGCGGATATTAGTTTTAGAAGTAGTATTGATTTAGTTAGTTCTAACTCGAATGCTATTAAATGGGCATATGAGGCTGCTTCTTTAGATTATGAACTTATTGATACTAAGGTTTATGTTATCTCTGTTGTTAAAGGTTATAATGATTTTAAAGTTGGGGATCAAATATTAGAAATTGATGGAGTTAGTATTGATAGTAGAGAAGATATTAGTGATTGTTTAGAAGAATATAAGAAAAATGATAAGATTAAGGTTAAGGTTCTTAGAAATAATAAGAAAGTAGAAGTAGATGGTACTGTCTATAGTGAGGATGGTAAATTAATACTAGGTATATATGTACAACAGGTTAATAGTTATGAGACTGATCCTAGTGTTGAAATAAAATTTAAGCGTATGGAACAAGGACCTTCTGCTGGATTAATTACAGCTCTTTCTATATATGATCAGTTAGTTGAGGAAGATTTGACTCATGGTCTTAAAATAGCTGGTACTGGTACTATAGAAGAAGATGGTAGTATTGGTACTATAGGAGGTGTAAAATATAAACTTCAAGGTGCTGTTAAGAGAAATGTTGATGTGTTTTTAGTGCCTTTAGGTGAAAATTATGATGAAGCTATTCATTATAAAGAAAAAAATAATTATGATATATTAATAATAGGTGTTTCTAGTTTAGATGATGCTATTTCAAAACTTGAAAATCTGGAGGTTTAGAGTATAGAGTATGAGAATAGGTTTGGATATTGATAATACAATTTGTAATACAGAGGAGTTATATAATAAATTAGCTGATATATATATGAGGGAAAAAGATATTTCTTTAGATGAGTTTAATTCTAATTATATAGAAGATTTTTATATAAATAATATTTATAGTATTATAAGAGAAAATGTTTTAAAGAAAGATTTTTATGATGTATATAGTAGGATAAGTAGGAATAATGAAATTATTTTTATTACAGCTAGGTCTGATACATTTATACCGGGTTTTGATAAAATGACAGAGGAGACTTTATCTTGGCTTTTAAAAAATAATATTAAGTATGATAAATATTATGGATCTTGTTACAAGGAAGATAAAGCTTTGGTTTGTTTAAAGGAAAAAATTGATATTATGATAGATGATGATTTTAATAATTATTTAGCTTTTAAAGATAAGGGTATTAAAACTTTATTATTTGATGATAAGAAAAGACACATGGATATTTTAGATCGAGTTGAGTCTTGGAAGGATATTGAAAGAATAATTAATGATTAATTTTATTAATTATTTTTTTTCACATAATTTCACATAAAGTAACAATAATTCGACAACAATTAAGTAGTATGATTATGTTGTAGAAAGGAGGAATTAGTATAAGTAAGAAAATAAGTATTAATTAGCGTTTTACTACTTTAGTTTATATATAAGGAGGGATGCTTATCGATATGGAATAATTTGAATAATAGTGCTATACTATATTGGTGGTGATATAGATGTATACTGTTTGTTTAGTAGAAGATGAAATTTCTTTAGCAAATTTAATTAAAACGTATTTGGAAAAGGCTGGTTATAAGGTTATTTCTTTCTCTAAGGGAATGGATGCTATTAATTTTATTGGAAGCGATGTTCATCTTTGGATTTTGGATATTATGCTTGGTGATGATATTAATGGCTATGATATAATTAAAGCTATTAGAGAGCAAGATGAAAATGTACCTGTTATATTTACTTCGGCTCGAGATCAAGACTTGGATAAGATACTGGGTCTTGAATTAGGTAGTGATGATTATATTACTAAGCCTTATTCTAGTAAAGAACTTGTTCTTAGAGTTAATAAAATTATTAAGAGAGTTTATAAGGATGAAATTAGTAATTTACTTAGTTATAATAACTATATTGTTGATTTAACTAGAAGAATAGTTTTGGAAGATGATAAGGAAATTAAACTTACAACTTTAGAATTTGACTTATTAGTATTATTTTTAAAGAATAAGGATAAATGTTTTACTAGAGAAGAAATACTAGATGAGGTTTGGGGAAAGGATTATTTTGGCTCTGATAGAGTTGTTGATGATTTAGTTCGAAGAGTTAGAAAAAAATTAGTAGGACTTAATGTTGGCTCTATCTACGGGTACGGGTATAGATTGTCATGAAGCATATTAATAAATTAAGCAAGCAGCTCCTTTGGCTTGTAGGCTTAATATTTGTAATATTATTTATAATACTTGGATTAGTTTTACCTAAGATGTTAATACCTGTTGCTGAAAATAATATATATAATTATCTTAGGGAACCGTTACAACTTGTTAATGCTAATGTTGATTATAAATTACTTGATGCTGAAATTGCATATATTTACGTTGTTGGGGATAAGGTTCTTACTACAGATAATTTAGATAAAGAGCTTGGTATTAAGAATGTTAATGACTTGTTAGAAGACATTACTAGTGAATATGGTAAAATATCGTATAATCGTAAATACTATTATTATTATGCTATTGAAAATGAAAGAGTTAAGAAAATTGCTATTACAAACGACAGTTATATTAATAAAACTAAAACTGAAATATTAGGATCTATATTTCCAATAGTACTTGGTACTTGTTTACTTATAGGACTTATTCTTATTACTTGGTCTACTATTATTGTTAGGAAGATTGAGAAGTTAAAGAATAAGATTGATAATATTGATAACCTTGACTATAATCATAAGATTGATTTTGAAGTGGATGATGAGATTAAATCTTTAGCTTTAGCAATAGAAGATATGCGACTTTCTTTGATTAATCAAGAAGAATATCGTAATCAGATGTATCAAAATATTTCACATGATTTTAAAACACCTCTCACCGTTATAAAATCATATACTGAAGCTGTTGAAGATGATGTTTTAGATGAGGCTACAGCACTTAACGTTATCAAAGAACAGACTTCTAAATTAGAACAAAAAGTACACTCACTTCTTTACTTAAATAAACTTGATTATCTTAAAGATTCTAAAAATATTGAGTTGGTACCTGTTGATATGGAAAGTATTATTAATGATGAAGTTGAAAAATTTAAATTTTATAGAAAAGAATTAAATTTCATTGTAGAATATGATAAAAAATGTCAATTCATTGGTACTGTTGAAAATTGGGAAACGATACTTGATAATTTATTAGGAAACTTTATAAGATATGCTACTACGACCATAAAAATTACAGCTAAGCAGAACAAATTAGTTTTATATAATGACGGGGATAATATTAGTAATGATTACCTAGAAGGAATTTTTACTCCGTTCCGGAAAGGTATTAAGGGACAGTTCGGGCTTGGCTTATCTATTGTTAAAAAGACACTTAATATTATGAATTATGATATAGCTATTGTTAATGAAAAAAAGGGTGTATCATTTATTATTACGAAAGGAACTCATAAATAGGGCGATATGAGTTCTTTTTTCTTGATTATATGTTCTTCTTTTACTATAATTTAGATGTAAGGTTGGTAATTATATGGATATGAAAGATATTGTTAAAAAGTTAACAGATAAAAAATTAAGTATTTCTTCAATGGAATCTTGTACTGGTGGTGCATTTTGTAATAGTTTAACTAATATAGAAGGTGCAAGTGAAGTAATTAAATTTAGTGCTGTTACATATTCTAATGAATATAAAATAAAGTTTGGTGTTAATAAGAAGGTTATTGATACCTATAGTGTTTATAGTATTGAAGTTGCTGATGAGATGAGTTTTAATATTTCTAAGTTTACTAATAGTGATATAGGTGTTGGTATTACTGGTAAATTAAATAGAGTTGATAATAATAATTTGTTTGGTAAAGATAATGTTGTTTTTATTAGTGTTTATGTTAAAAAAATAGATAAGTTTTATCATAGAAAAATAGAAGTTATTTATGATAATCGAATTAAAAATAAGGAATTAGTTGTAAGTGAAGTTTGTTCTTTATTAAGTGATATTTTAAAATAGGATGTGATATTTTGGTTAATAGAATTGGTGTATTTGATTCAGGTATTGGTGGTTTAAGTATACTTCAAGAATTAAAAGAAATGCTTCCATATGAAGACTTTTATTATTATGGTGATACATTAAATAATCCATATGGAGAAAAAAATGATGATGAATTATTTGATATTGTTAAAGATGTTGTTCTTAAATTAAAAAGTAAAAATTGTAAAGTAATAGTTATTGCTTGTAATACAGCAACAACAAGATGTATGAAAAAGTTAAGAGATACTTTTAAGGATATTATTTTTGTAGGTACTGTTCCGGCTATTAAAGTGGCTTGTGATGAAAGGTTTAAAAATACTTTAGTTATGGCAACACCAGCTACTATTGAATCTGAAAGAACTTATGAACTGGTTAGAGATAATAAAAGACTTGATCAAAATATTTATTTACTTCCATGTCCTTTTCTTGCTAAAGCTATTGAAGATAATGATAAAGAAAGAATAAAAGAAATATTAAAGAATGATTTTAAAGAGTATAAAGATAAGAATATTGATTCTATTGTTTTAGGGTGTACTCATTATCCTTTTATTAAGAAGGAAATATTAAAAGAAATGCCTGGTGTTATACTTATTGATGGTTCTTTAGGAGTTTCAAAAGAAGTTAAAAGACAATTAGAGTTAGCTGGTCTTTTAAATGGAAAAAGAGATAGAGAGATTATTATTTATAATTCATTAACTGGTATTGAAAAAAAGTTTAATAGTTAATTATTTATTTTGTAGTAATATTATATAGTTAAAAAAGGACAAATTAAATTTGTTTTTTATTCTTCTTTGTTATATAATGGGTAATGTAGGTGTAAAACGATGAATAAAGTTTTTTATGATATTATTAGAGTTTTTTTAAAGTTTAATGTTTATTTATTTTTACATCCAAGAGTTAAAGGTAGAGAAAATATTAAAAATACGGGTTCTTTAGTGCTAGCTGGCAATCATACGTCTTGGCTTGATCCTTTATTGCTGATTGCTGTTGTCCCTAGAAGAATTCATTTTTTAGCTAAAATAGAACTTTTTAAAGGAATTGTTGGTGTTGTTGTACGTAGTGCTGGTTCGATTCCAGTTAATAGAAAAATACATGATAAGGATTCTTTAAATAGTGCTAATTTAGTACTTAATGCTTCTGGTGTTATTGGTATTTTTCCGGAGGGTACTATTAATAGAACAGATGAGGTAGTTATGCCTTTTAAGATTGGTGCTGTTAAGATGAGTTCTGATACTAATAGTTTACTTATACCTTTTATTATTACTGGTAAATATAGAGTTTTTGGTAAGGGTATTTGCATTGAGTTTTTACCTGGTAGAAGAATTAGTGATGATTTAGATTTAGAAAATAAAAAGTTAATGGAAGATATTTCTGAGGTAATAGAAAATAATAGTTTTTAATGAGGTAGATGATATTATGAAAAAGACTAATAATATGTTAGGTTATAAGATTTTTAGGGCTATTCTTGGACCTATTTTTAAAATTTGTTATAATCCTACTATTATAGGAAAAGAAAATATTCCTAGTGAAGGTGCGGTTTTGATAGTTGGAAATCATAAGCATTTATTTGATCAATGTATGCCTATTATAGCAACTAAAAGACCTATTCATTATATGGCTAAAAAAGAGTATTTTGATGGATGTTTTGCTTGGTTTTTTAAGGCTGCTGGTTGTATTTCAGTTGATAGGAGTAAGAAAGATGATAAGGCTGTTTCTTTAGCGTTAGATGTTTTAAAAAATGATGAAGCTTTGGGTCTTTTTCCAGAGGGAACTAGAAATAGAACTGATAAGATATTGTTACCTTTTAAATTTGGGGCTGTTTCTATGGCACATAAGACTGATTCGTTAATAGTACCGTTTGCTATTACTGGAGATTATAAGTTTAGAAGTCGTAATTTAACTATAAGATTTGGTAAGCCTTTTAAGGTTTCTAATGATTTAGAAAAAGCTAATAAAAAATTAGAAAAACAGGTTGAAAAATTGATGAAGGAAAGTATGAAGTGATTTAGGTGTGGAGGAGTAGTTATGAACATTATAGATTTATTAAGGCAAAAGTCGATAAAAGTACCTTGGAAGAAATATTATGAAAAGGATGATTTGAAGTTTAAGGTAGAAGACATTTCTATTTATGAGATGTTTAAAAGAAGTGCACTTAATAATATGAATAATCCAGCCGTTAATTATTTTGGAAATGTTTTTACTTATAAGACTTTTTTGAATAAGATTGATAGAGCTGCTTTATCTTTTAATAGTATAGGTGTTTCTAAAGGTGATATTATAACTATTTGTATGCCTAATACACCTGAGGGTTTAATTAGTTTTTATGCGGCTAGTAAAGTTGGGGCTATTAGTAATATGATTCATCCTTTATCTGCAGAAGAGGAGATTAAGGATTATTTGAATATGACTAAGAGTAGAGTTTTGGTAGTAGTTGATTTTTGTTACGAGAAAGTTAAAAATATTATAAAAGAAACTTCTGTTTCTAAGGTTATAATTGTTCCTGTTAGTAATTCGATGCTTCCTCATATGCAACTTGGTTATAGGCTTAAAAATTGGAGGATGAAGAGACCTATACGTAATAAGCTTTATATGTATTGGAATGACTTTATGCTTAGAAGTTATTTTAGTGTGTTTGATGCAGAAAAAGCTTTGGCAGAAGAAGCTGCTGTTATATTACATTCTGGTGGTACTACAGGTAAGCCTAAGGGTATAGTTTTATCTAATGGTAATTTTAATGCTTTGGCTTTACAAGCTAGAGTAATTTTTAAGGATTTGAAGCCTAAGGATAGGGTTTTAGGAATAATGCCTATATTTCATGGCTTTGGTTTGGGTGTTTCTTTTCATATTCCATTTGGCTTAGGATGTGAAGTTGTTTTGGTTCCGCAATTTAATGCTAAGAAGTTTGATGAATTACTTGATAAATATAAACCTAATGTTATTTGTGGTGTTCCTACTTTGTATGAGGCGTTAATTAATACAAAAAATAATAATTTAGATCTTAGTATGTTAAAATATGTTATTTCTGGAGGAGATTCTTTATCTAGTAATTTATCTGAGAAAATTAATGATTTTTTAAAGGAACATGGAAGTTTAGTTAAGGTTAGTCAAGGATATGGTATGACTGAAGCTTTGGCAGCGGTTGCTTTATCCTTTGGTGAGGCTTATCGTGATGGTAGCATTGGGATACCGTTTCCAGGAAATTATATAAAAATAGTTAATCCGGGTACTCAAGATGAAGTTCCATATGGAGAAGATGGCGAAATTTGTGTTTCTGGTCCTACAGTTATGCTTGGTTATTTAAATGATGAAAAAGAGACAAATGAAATATTACAGAAACATAAGGATGGTGCAATCTGGTTACATACTGGTGATATTGGTATGATGAATGAAAATGGTATTATTTATTATCGTCAAAGATTAAAAAGAATGATTATTACGTCTGGTTATAATGTTTATCCTAGTTATGTAGAAAAAGTAATAGAAGAGCATCCTGCTGTTTTAAAATGTAGTGTTATAGGTGTTCCTCATCCATATAAAGTAGAAGTTCCTAAGGCTTATATAGTTTTAAAGGAAGGATATAGTCCTATTTCTATAAAAGGTAGTATAAAAGAACATTGTAAGAAAAATTTGGCTGTTTATGCTATTCCTCATGATTTTGTTTATCGTAAAAGTTTACCTAAGACAAGACTTGGTAAGATTGATTTTAATAAGTTAAAAGATGATAGTTCTGATATGGATGAAGATTAATAATTATTTATTGGTAAATTGTGTAAAGTTTAGAAAGTTTCGAGTTTGGAAGCTTTCTTTTTATGATATTATATATATGGTGGTTTAATGACAGTAAATAGTATTAATAGTTTTGAAAATGGCTTTAAATATAAATTGTATCGTACGGTTTATGAGATTGTACATCCTACTATTTCTAAAAAAAATATTTCGGGATATAGAATAGTATTTAATGATGATATTTTACCAGTTAGAGTTTTTTATCCTAAAAAAGTATCTAATATTAATAGAATTATTTTTTATATACCTGGAGTTGGTAGTATTACGGATTGTTCTGGAAGTTATGCTAAAATTAGTAAGAATATTGCTCTTAGAATGGATACTTTGGTAATAGCAATTGATATGGATGATAATAGTAATTGTTTTTATTCTGATATGCGTGACTTGGTTAGTAAAACATGCTTTTATTTGTATGATGAATTAATTAAGTTAGACATTTTAGATTTAGACATTATATTACTTGGTGATTCTATAGGTGCTACAATGGCTTTAGAGATTGCTAAAAATGAAAGATTTTTTAATAGTAAATTAGTTTTATTTTATCCTGTTTTATCTTCTTATTTTAATAGTGATATTAAATATGATTTAGTTAAGAAAGTTAATAAATATTTTGAATCATATACAAGTAATATGAAATTATTAGATGGTAATTCTTCTTTAGATATTATTGATACTTCTTATAAATATAAATCTAATATATTATTTATTCTGGGTGATGCTGATCCTTTAAAAGACGATATTGTTAGTTATTATGATAATTGCTACGAATATAATAATCAAAATAAGATTTTTATTATTAATAAGTATGGACATGGTTTTTTAAATTGTTTGGATGAAATAGCTTTAAATGATATGTTTAAAACTATTAATGAGTTTATAGTAGTTTAATTACTACTTTTTTTATTTAATTTATGATATAATTTTTATGGTGAGTAAAGTATGGAAAAAAGAAAGACAAAAAAAGAAATTGTTAAAATGTTACTTAGAAATAATGAGCTTGAGGCAAAGGATGAGGAAGAATTACTTGATTTATTAGTTGATCAACCTATTGCAATAGATGTTGATAAGCAGGAAGAAGCAAAAATGTCTTTTGGTGATAGAGCAGCTGATAAGGTTAGTGAGGTTGCTGGTAGTTGGACGTTTGTAATAGTATTTTTAGCTTTTTTATTGGCTTGGATTATATTTAATACAGTTATCTTAGCAACAGGTACTGAAATTGATCCATATCCATTTATTTTACTTAATTTAGTGTTATCTTGTATTTCTGCTATACAAGCTCCTATTATTATGATGAGTCAGAATAGACAAGCAGAAAAAGATAGTTTGCGAAATCAAAATGATTATAGGACGGACTTAAAAAGTGAACTTATTTTGGAATCTTTGCATGATCATATTAATGAAGTTTTGAAAAATCAAAGAAAGATTATTAGAATGTTGGAGGCTGATAGTAATGAAGATGTTTCTAAAAAGTAGTATTTTATTAGTAATTATTATTTTATTATCTGGATGTAGTAGTGAAGCTAGTAGTTTTACAACTGGTGAGGGTGTAAAAAAATGTAGTAGGGAAGCTACTGTTACTAATGGTTCTTCTTCTATGAATTATGAGCTTTATTATAAGGGAGAATATATTGTAGTGCTTCATTCTGTCGAAAAGATTATTAGTGATGATAGTAATGTATTAGATACTTATGAAGAGGCTTATAATAATATTTTTAAATACTATGAAGGATTAAAATATTATGATAATAAGATTATAAGAGATGAGAATAGCGTTACTTCTGATACAACTATTAATTATGAGAAAATTGATATAGGTAAGTTACTTGATATTGAGGGAGAAGAAGATAATGTTATTGAAGATGGAAAGGTTAAGTTAGAGACTTGGCTTAGCTTTGCGAAAAAACTTGGTGTAACTTGTGAGGATTAAGTCCTCTTTATGTTCGAGTAGTTTAATGGATAAAATATTTCCCTCCGACGGAGAAGATGTGAGTTCGATTCTCACCTTGAACACCAGATTTTAGTTTGAGTTCCGGTGAAATTTAGTGAACAATAGAAAAAGTGAAAATGTGTTATCC
>CAZIFN010000007.1:0-35959 GCA_964538205.1 uncultured Mycoplasma sp. | reverse complement strand
AATTATAATTATACTACAAATTTATCAATCAGTCATTATGTTTAACACAACTTTACCTTAAAAAAATTTAGAAAAAGATGTTGACTTTAGTGTTGAAAGTATATAAAATGACACTAGTTAGAACTTTAACTTTATTATGGAGGTTGAATGTAGAAATTTATATATGACACTTTTTATAAGGATAGAAGGAATTTTATAAAAAATAAAAAATTATTACTAAGCATAATAAAGAGAATTATCAGATAAGGAGTAAATAAAATATGTCAATTGTAGAACAAATATTAAAGAAAAACCAATATAAGTTACCAAAACCTAACGATCAATTAACAATTAATAAATTAAGAGATTATATGAGTGGTTTTAAGAGTATTAATTTAGTAGATAAAAAGAATGTTAAAATTTTAATTATTGATGATGAAGGCTTTGATGAAGCACCATTAAAAAAATTAGGATATTTAGACATAGATAAAATATATGAACATTCTAAAATTGGAGATTACACTAATTATGATGTCATTTTTTGTGATATTAATAATGTTGCAATTGAATTTAATAATCAAGGAGCAGAATTAGCAAATCAGATAAAAGAAGAATATCCTGATAAGTGTGTTGTTATTTTTACAGGTAATCCTCAAAATATTTCTATTGCAAATGAATATAAATTTAAAGTTGATGATATGATTGAAAAAAATGCAGATGCAAGTCAATTTGCAAAAATAATAAATGAACATATAGAAAAAAAATATAATCCTGTTTTGTGTTGGAAGTTCGTTGAAAAGGAAATGCATAAAAAAGGTATTACCAACAAGGAGATAGCAATTATTGAGCACTTCTATGTAAAATCAATAATTGATAGATACAATTATTTTAATAAAGATATGATTGAATATAATAAAAATAATTTATTTACTAAAGATGTTTTAAGCTTTGTAACTACTGTTGGTGAAATGGTTGTTGTTATATTGGAAATAATAGGAATGATGTAATGAAAAGTTTAGTTATTTATAATAAAATTAATAATAATCTTGAGTGTGACAATAAAGAGCGTATACCTGAAACTTGTAAAAAATTTTTTAATGATAAAAATAAACGTTGTCAAAAACACTATAAAGCATTATTGAATGAAACCAGATGTGAAAAAATATGTCCTTATGGATTTTATACAATTGTAAGGGAAAACAATATATATAGTTCATTGGTAATTTCTGAAATCAATGAATTTAAAGTCATAAAAAAAATGAGACAGCGTAGTGAAAAATATAGTAAAGAATGTGTATTAACATATTTACAAACATGTGATTATATAGATGATTATGAGAAGATATGTAATGATACAAAAAGAATAAGACAATGTATTCATGACTTAAATAATATTGGTGGATATTTTAATAGTATGATTTCTCAAGTTGAAAATAAATATCTAGATTTGGAAGAAAATGATGATATTAAGTCAATTTTTTGTTTATATGAAATGATGAATTATAGATTATCTTTAACTAGTGCAATAACAGAATCTGGTTATAGAAGAATTATATTAAAAACACATCCTTTGCTGGATAAGCTAAGAATTATGATGTCGTATAAATCTAGAAAAAAAGATATTAAGATAACACTTGAATCTAAGGATATATATATTGAGGGTTCACATAACTTATATTTGGCTATGTTTATTTTGCTTGATAATGCTATAAAAAATGCTCCAGGAAATAGTGAAGTATCTATTTATTATTCGGATATCTCAAATGATTTTGTAACAATTAATGTAGAAAATATTGGGCCAATTATATTAGAGGAAGAAAAACAAAAAATATTCATGGATGGTTTTAGAGGGAAAAATGTTAAATCCTCCGGAAATGGAATAGGGTTATATATTTTTAAAGAAATTGCTGATAAAGCTGGATATAAATATAATATAAAAACAAAACGTATAAATGATAATGAAGATTTAATAACTTTCAGCATTATATTGAAAAGAAAAAGTGAAGAAGATTTTAAAAAAAACAAACAAGTTGTTGAAAGATGTTAAAATAAAAAAATCTATACTAAGCCAGATTATGAATAAGAAAAATATTAAGTTTATAAAAAAATATTACATATAATTCTTTTTTAGAATCATATATAGAGTAGGTACAAAATCTACTCTTTTATGTTATAATTATATGTGTTTGAGACTTTAAAAAGGAAGTGAAATTTATGAAGAATAATGAAAATGGGTTGCATAAAAACGTTATCAACTGGTATCCAGGACATATGGCTAAGACTAAGAGGGAAATTAGTGATAAATTAAATTTAATAGATGTTGTATATGAAGTTGTTGATTCTAGAATGCCTTTATCTTCAAAAATAGTAGATATTGATGATTTGATTAAAGATAAGCCTAGAATTATGGTTATGACTAAATATGATTTATGTGATAAGGATGAGACTTTAAAGATTATTAAACACTATGAAAAGCTGGGTTATAAAGTTGTTCCTGTTGACTTAATTACTGGCTTGAATGTAAAGAAAATTTTAGATTATACTAAAGAGATAATGGATGTAGAGAATAATAAGAGAGTTAGTAAAGGGATGAATGTTAGGGCAGCCAGAGCTTTAATTATAGGTGTTCCTAATGTTGGAAAGAGTACTTTGATTAATCGTTTAGTTGGCAAAAAGTCAGCTGGTGTTGGCAATACTCCGGGATTTACTAAGAGCCTTAGTTGGATTAGAATTAATAAAGATGTAGAACTTTTAGATACTCCAGGAATTTTATGGCCTAAGATTGAAGATCAAGATGCTGCTTGTGTACTTGCTTGTTTATCTTCTATTAAAGAAGAAATATTAAATCTTGATGAGATAGCAGCTTTTGTTTTAAAAAAACTATATAAATTATATCCGGATAGATTAAAAGAAAGATATGGTATTGTTGAATTAGATGAAGATTTAATAGAGACTTATGATACTATTGCCAAAAAAAGAGGTGCTTTATCTAAAGGTGGGTTTGTTGATTATGATAAGGTTTCTAGTATAATTGTTAGGGATTTAAAGAATGGCTATTTTGGCAATATTACATTTGATAGATTGGACACACAAAAGTAGAAATTCTACTTTTTTTCTTTATTAACAAATTATTGTTGTGTTAAAATGTTTTTTGGTGAAGTATATGAATGATAATTATAAATATGAAAAAGAATTAAGAAATAATGGAATTAATTTTATTGCTGGTGTTGATGAAGTTGGACGTGGACCTTTGGTTGGACCTGTGGTTGCTGCTTGTGTTGTATTACCTGAGAAATTTAATTTGGAAGGGCTTACTGATTCTAAAAAGTTGACAGAAAAAAAGAGAGAATACTTTTTTACGGAAATAAATAAGCAGGCACTTGGTGTGGGTATAGGCATAATTGATGAGAAAAAAATTGATGAGGTTAATATATATGAGGCAACAAAGTTAGCTATGAAGGTTGCAATCGATAATTGTTTGAAGTCATGTAAAATAGAACATGTTTTGATTGATGCTATGCCTTTAGAACTTGATATTCCTACTACTTCTATTATTAAAGGTGATTTAAAAAGCATTACTATTAGTGCTGCTAGTGTGATAGCTAAAGTTACTAGAGATAGAATGTTATATGAATTAGATGAGAAGTATCCTATGTATGATTTTAAAAATAATAAAGGATATCCTACTAAGAAACATCTTTTGGCTATTAATGAATACGGTATAATTGATGAACATAGAAAAAGTTATGGACCAGTTAGAAAATATTTAGAGAATAAGTAGTTAATTAGATATTTTAAAATTAATGGTTTTATATGATAAAATGATTTTGATTGGAATAGTATATATTTAGAATAAGATTATGGATTTGATACAATATATTATTGATTTTATGAAATGAAGATTAATTTCTTTAGAATTTGTTTTAAAAAACTGTATAATAAATATGAAAAGTTAATTGACAAAAAGTTATTTAATTTGTATAAGTTAATAAGGGAGTGATTATATGCCTAAAAATTTAGTTATAGTGGAAAGTCCTAGTAAGAGTAAAACAATTGAGAAATATTTGGGTAGTGATTATAAAGTTGTTTCTTCTAAAGGACACATTAGAGATTTAGCAACTACTGGTAAATATGGACTAGGCGTTGATATAGAAGATGATTTTAAACCTAATTATGTTCCTATAAAAGGGAAAGGTAATGTTATTAAGGAATTAAAAAAAGATGTAAAAAATGCAGATATGGTTTATCTTGCAAGTGATCCTGATCGTGAGGGTGAGGCAATTGCTTGGCATTTAAAAGATGCTTTAGGTGTTAAGGATAAAAGTTATAAAAGGGTTCTATTTAATGAAATAACTCATGATAAAGTTATTGAGGCAATTAATAATCCTACTGTTATTAATGATGACTTAGTTAAAAGCCAGGAGACAAGAAGAATACTTGATCGTATTATTGGTTTTAGACTTTCTAAGTTATTACAGAGTAAAATAGGAGCTAAAAGTGCTGGAAGGGTACAGAGTGTTGCTTTAAAGTTAATTGTTGATAGAGAAAGAGAAATAGATGAATTTGTTCCAGAAGAGTATTGGACAATTACAGCTAAATTTCCTGATTATGATGCTGTTCTTTTTAAATATATGGATGAAGATATAGAACTAAAAAAAGAAGAAGAGGCTAATAAGGTACTTAGTGAACTTGGTGATATATATTTAGTTGAATCGATTGATAAAAAAGAGAAAGTAAAAAAGAGCAAGATGCCATTTATTACTTCAACTTTGCAGCAAGAAGCTTCTACTAAGCTAGGCTTTTCGGCAAAAAAGACGATGAGTATTGCTCAAAAATTATATGAGGGAGTAGATTTGGAAAATGAGACTGTTGGTCTTATTTCATACATGAGAACTGATTCTATTCGTCTATCTTTAGATTTTATTAATCCTGCTATGAAATATATTGAGGATAATTATGGTAAAGAATATACTGGCTATGTAAAAACAACTAATAAGAAGGAAAATGTTCAAGATGCTCATGAAGCTATTAGGCCTACTAGTGTTTTTAGAGAGCCTTTGAAAGTAAAAAAGTACTTAACTAATGATGAATTTAAATTATATAGCTTGATTTATAAAAGAACTTTAGCGTCTTTAATGAGCGATGCTAAAGTGTTACAAACTACAATTATATTTAATAATAATGATTATAAGTTTAAAACTACTGGTCAAATATTAGTGTTTGATGGTTATTTAAAGATTTATAAAGATTATGAGTCTAGCGAGGATAAGATTTTGCCAGATATTGGAATGAGTGAGGAATGTATTGGTACTGATGTTATTTCTTCACAACATTTTACTAAGCCTCCTGCTAGATATACTGAATCTAAATTAATTAAAGAAATGGAAGAGTTGGGTATTGGAAGACCTTCTACTTATGCTAAAATAATTGATACTATAAAAGAACGTAATTATGTAGAAATTGAAGATAAGAAGTTTAAACCTACTACTATTGGTATTGAAACTACTGATAAATTACAGGAATTTTTTAGTGATTTAATTAATGTTGAATATACTAGAGATATGGAAGAAGAACTTGATGAGATTGCACTTGGAAGTTTGGTTTGGAATGAGGTTTTAAGAAAATTTTATGATTTTTTTGAGCCAAGAGTTAAGGATGCTTTTTCGGATATGGAGAAGAAAGCACCAGAGGCAACAGGTGAAGTTTGTCCTGAATGTGGTAGTCCTTTAGTTATTAGAACTGGTCGTTATGGGGAATTTGTTGCTTGTTCTAATTATCCTGATTGCAAATATGTTAAGAAAGAAGAAAAGACAGTAGTCGAAATTATGGATTGTCCTTTTTGTTCTTCTAAGATTGTAGAGAAGAAAACTCGTAAAGGTAAAATATTTTATGGATGTAGTAATTATCCAAAGTGTAAGACTGCATGTTGGGATAAGCCTACGGGTGAAGTTTGTCCTGAATGTGGAAAGTTATTAGTATTTAAGAATGATACTATAAAATGTAGTGAATGTGATTATAAGAAATAAAGTTGCTTATGTTAAGTGACTTTTTTTTTCTTTTTTGATATACTTTATTTAGTAAGTTGCGATTAAAAGGAGGCTTTATGGGCTATAGATTATGGTATGGAAAATTTGAAGATGCTTTAGAGTATTATGATAAGGATTGTATGACTGGCCAGTATGATATGTTTGGAAGTGAAATTTCTTTTTCTGCTACGCCTATATATTTAGGACATAAGTCTGATTTTAGATTGGATGAAATTGATTTTATTACGTCTGGATATAAAAATGAAGAAGATTTTGCTCAAGAGTTAAAAAAACAAAATGTTGATTTATCTTCAGTTGGTAATTTTTTTATTACACATAGATATAGAACTTTGATAGAAGATACGGTTGTTTATGATAGTCCTTTATTAAAAATGTGTGCTAAGCAAGTTGAGTTAAAGAGAAAAGATGGTTATTTGGATAGTGAAATTTGGCTTACCAGAAGTGATGAAATTTTGGAATTTGTGAAGAAAATACAAGGTTATTTAGAAGATGATAAAATATATGCTGAACTTTTAAGTTTAGATTTAAATCCTAATTTAATTATGGGTTTTAAAGAATATAAAAAAAATTCTAAAAGAAGAATTAATTCTATATATGAAGGTTGCTTAAAGTATGGGAATTTGAGAAAATTGGTTGTTTGGGAGAAAGAGCATCTGGCTAGAGAAAAGAAAAAGAAGGATGCTATTGTTGCTAAAAGAAGACAGTCTATAGAGAATAAACATGAAGTTTTGAAAGCTCTTAGTGAGAGAGAAAAGTTGGATAGAGAGCCTGTAGTTAATAGACTTGTTTCTAAAATTTATAATACTCGTGATAGTGATGGTGATATTGATTGGGACCGAGTATGGAATGAATATAGTGCTGATGATGTATATCTTGAGAGTAACTTTGAAGATTTACAAAGAATTGGTTTTTTTGATGAAAGTACTACTAAGGAGTCTCTTGGATATGGTAGTGTTGATGGTGTTAATCGGGTGAAGAAAAAATGATAAGGGAATTAGAAGAGTTTTGTGAGTATTTGAAATATCAAAAAAACTATTCTTCTTATACTGTAGAAAATTATTGTAGTGATATTTTACAGTATTTAGATTATTTAGCTAGTGAACATATTGATTTTAAAAATGTTTTATATAGTGATTTAAGATTTTATTTGATGTATTTAAAAGATGAAAAAAAAGAAAATAATTCATCTATTGATAGAAAAATTAGTTCTTTAAGAGGTTTTTATAGATTTTTAGCAAATAATGGTGTTGTTTTAAATAATGTTTTTTCTTTGGTATCTGGTTTGAAAAAGGAAAAAAAGTTGCCTAGATATTTTGAATATAATGAGTTAGAGGAACTTTTTAATGTTCCGGATTTAAGATGTCCTCTTGGACAAAGAAACAGGTTAATATTAGAAATGCTTTATGGTACTGGTGTTAGAGTTGGTGAACTTGTATCTATTAAAGTTAATGATATTGATTTAGGTAGTAGGACAATATTGATATTAGGAAAAGGTAATAAGGAAAGACGAGTTACTTATGGGGAATATTGTGAAGATGTATTAAAATTATATCTTAGTGATGGATATAAAAAGATTAATATTAAAAATAGTCCATATTTATTTTTAAATAATAATGGTGTTGTGATTACTGAAAGAGGAGTTAGATATGTACTTGATCAAATAATTAAAAGAACTAGTTTAGATAAATCTATTTCTCCGCATGTTTTAAGACATAGTTTTGCTACTCATTTATTAAATGAAGGGTGTGATTTACTTACTGTGCAAAAGTTATTAGGACATGAAAGTATTAGTGCTACACAAGTTTATACGCATGTTACTAATGATCGTTTGAAAGAAGTCTATTATAATAGTTTTCCTAGGGCTGTTAAAAAAAATAATGGAAAAGAATAGAGTATTATTTTGATATTGATATAAATTTATTGATTTTACTTTAATTTTTTAATTATTTTAGTTATAATATTGGTGTTGGTTGAGGATGTGATGTCTTTTATGGATTTTAATTTTTCTAGTAAAGAGGAGCTTTATCACAGAGTTTTACCTGCTCTTAGAAGTAAGGTTTTGGAGCTTAAGAGATTTGGTTATTCTTATATTAAAGAAAATGATATTTGGAATTTTCTTATTGAGACTAAATGGAGTATGGCTCATGACTTGATGCTATCAGATATTGTTAATGATATTTTGAAGGTTGATAATGATAAAGTTGATAAATATTTGAAAGAAAAATTAAAAACTAGTCGGACACAATACTTTGATAATAATTTAGAAATTTTATGAGGTGAATTTACATGAAAAATAAGAATAAGGGTAAAAAGAGTGTTATTGTAACTAGTGTTTGTTTGTTTTTGATGGCAATAGTTATTTGTTTATTATTTATTCCTCTTTTTAAGGATTTAAAGTTTGGTTTGGATTTACAGGGTGGTTTTGAAATTCTTTATAAAGTTGAATCTATTGATGGTTCTAAGATGAATAATAGTAAATTGACTGCAACTTATAAGACTTTGAGTAAGAGAATTGATAGTCTTGGTGTTAGTGAGCCAGAAATTACTTTAGAAGGTAATGATAAAATAAGAGTTAAATTAGCTGGTGTTACTGATCCGGAGCAGGCTCGTACACAATTATCTACTGTTGCAACATTGTCTTTTAGAGACACTGATGATAATTTATTAATGACTAGTGAGGTTTTGAAAGCTGCTGGTGCTAAGGTTAGTCAGGATTCATCTGGTAATCCAGCGGTATTATTAACTGTCAAGGATAAGGATAAATTTTATGAAGTTACTAGTGCTGTTAAAGATTATGAAGAAAATATGATTGTTATATGGCTTGATTATAATAGTATGACTGATAGTTTTGCTAAAGAAGGTAGTTTATGTGGCACTAGTGAATCAAATTGTTTAAGTGCTGCTACTGTATCTCAAGGTTTTGCAAGTGATGTTATTATTCAAGGTGATTTTACGGAAGATGAGGTTACAAATTTAGTTGATTTAATTAATTCTGGTTCACTACCAAGTAAATTGACTGAAATTTCTTCTAAGACTGTTGGGGCATCTTTTGGTGATGATACACTTCAAAAGACATTAATTGCAGGTATTGTAGGTGTTATATTAATTGGTGTTTTATTGATTGCAGTTTATCATTTTGCTGGTGTTGTATCTACAATTGCTATGTTACTATATACGTTTTTAGTATTCTTAGTATTCTGGTTGGTAGGTGGTGTATTAACACTTCCTGGTATAGCAGCTTTGGTTCTTGGTATTGGGATGTCTGTTGATTCTAATGTTATTACTTTTGCAAGAATTAAAGAAGAATTATATAAAGGAAAAAGTTTACCTTTAGCATATAAAGAAGGTGTTAAAAATAGTTTTAGTGCTATTTTGGATTCTAATTTAACT
Organism: uncultured Mycoplasma sp.; assembly: GCA_964538205.1. Lineage (GTDB taxonomy): Bacteria > Bacillota_I > Bacilli_A > RF39 > UBA660 > CAG-877. The sequence goes on along the minus strand of CAZIFN010000007.1, from coordinate 26,543 downwards.
ACTTTAGTTGTTGCTATTGTGATGTTTGTTTTTGGTGAATCAAGTATTAAAGGATTTGCTACAATGTTAATTATTACAATAATAGTTACGATGTTTACAATGGTGTTCTTGACTAGATGGTTATTAGGATTATTTGTTAAAACTAATTATTTTAATAATAAGACAAAACTATTTATTGCTGTTAAGAGCGAGGATATTCCTAATCTATCTAAAAATGAAAAGGTTAAGAAAAAACCATTTGCTAAATTTGATTTCTTAAAAAGTAGAAAATTGTTTGCAGGAATTTCTATTATCATTATAGTTATTGGTATGATTACGATTTTCTTTTGTGGAATGAATTTAGGTATTGATTATAGAGCTGGAACAGATATTACTATTTCTACTGAGGAGAAGTTATCTAAGAAAAAATTAAATAAAGATTTAACTGAATTAGAATTAAAGAGTTCTGATATAACAATTGGTTCTGATGAGACTGTTATTAGAATTGATGATGCTCTTGACGGTGATAAGGTTAAAGAAGTAAATGCTTATTTTGAAGATAAATATGAAGCTAAAGTAAATATTGGCGTTGTTTCTAATATTGTTCAAAAAGAATTAATTAAAAATGCTTTTATATCTGTACTTCTTGCATTACTAGGTATTATTATTTACGTGTCATTTAGATTTAAGTTTAGTTATGCAGTTTCTGGAGTTGTTGCTTTAGTACATGATGTTTTGATTATGATTGCTCTGTTTGGAATATTTAATTTTGAAGTTACTTCTATGTTTATTGCTGCACTTTTAGCAATCATTGGTTATTCTATAAATGATACAATTGTTACTTTTGATAGAATTAGAGAAAAGCTTAATGATACTGATGAGGCTAAGCTTAAAGAGGAAGAGTTTTATGAGTTGTGTAATACAAGTATTCAGGAGACTTTTAGTCGTACAATTTATACGTCAATTACAACATTGATTCCTGTTATTACGCTTATTTTACTTGGCTCTAGAGAAATTTTAACATTTAATTTCGCTATGTTATTTGGTCTTGTTGCTGGAACATATTCTTCAATATTTATTGCTACGGCATTATTTATGGCGTTAGAAAAGAAGAATTTAGGAAAGCCAAAGAAGACTAAGAAAATATATACTGATGAATTTGAAGAAAAGAAAGTTAAAGGCGTTAATTGTTAGAGAGGAGTTGATTCCTACGTCAGAGTTAAAAGATAAAATTACATTTAAAGAAGTAAAGGAAGCTGTTAGTGCATATATTAATGATGAGCAACAGCTTTCTGTTATTAATAAGGCTTATGAGTTTGCTGAGTTAAAGCATACTGGTCAATATAGAAAGTCTGGGGAACCATATATTATTCATCCTTTAAATGTTGCATTGATTCTTGCTAAAATATTTGCGGATTATGAAACTATATCTGCTGCCTTACTTCATGATGTTTTGGAGGATTGTGATTGTTCTGTTGAAGAGATGGAGGATACTTTAGGTGTTAATATTACAAGATTAGTTACTGGTGTTACTCGACTTAGTAGAATTAATTTTTCTACTGAAAATGATTATTTGATTGATTATTATAAAAAAATAATTGTTGGAATGAGTGAAGATGTTAGAGTTATTATTATAAAGCTTGCTGATTGTCTTCATAATATGCGTACACTTTATGCACTTTCTGAAGATAGGCAAAAGGCTAAGGCACATGAAACTTTAGATATTTTTGCTCCTATTGCTCATCATTTAGGTATTCATAAAATAAAGAGTGAACTAGAGGATTTGTCTTTACGTTATTTAAAGCCGGATGTTTTTTATGATATTGCTGAAAAGCTTAATAAAACTAAGCTTGAACGTGATAAGACTGTTTTTGATATGCAACAAGAGGTTTCAGAGTTGTTAGATTTACATCATATTAATCATGAAATAAAGGGAAGAGCAAAAAGTATATATAGTATTTATAATAAGCTTGATAAAGGAAAGAAGTTTAGTGATATTTATGATTTACTTGCTCTTAGAATTTTGGTTAGTACAGAGCAAGAATGTTATTTAGCTCTTGGTATTATTCATTCTAAGTTTAGACCTTTACCTAAAAGATTTAAGGATTATATAGCTATGCCTAAGCCTAATATGTATCAGTCTTTGCATACTACGGTTTTTGGTATTGATGGATATTTATTTGAGATTCAAATTAGAACATATGATATGGATGAGGTTGCTGAAAACGGTATTGCTTCTCATTGGTCATATAAAGAAAATTCATCTTCTGTTAAAGTTGATATTTTAAATAAAACAGAACAGAAACTACAATTTTTTAAATCAATAATTGACTTATCTAGAGATAAAATGACAAATGAAGAGTTTGTAAATAGTGTAAAAGATGAATTGTTAAATAATAATATTTATTGTTTTACACCTAAGGGTGATGTTATTGAATTACCTCTTGGTTCTACGCCTTTAGACTTTGCATATAAAATCCATACTCGTGTTGGTGAAACAACAATAGGAGCTATTGTAAATAATAATATTGTTCCACTTGATTATGAACTTAAAAATAATGATATTGTTAAAATTAATACTAATAAAAGTTCTATACCAAAAAAAGAATGGATTAACATGGTTAAGACTACTCAAGCTAGAAATAAAATTAAAAGTTTTTTTACTAAGAGTGAAAGAGAAGTATATATTGAACAGGGAAAAGATAGTTTAGAAAAAGAACTTAGGAAAAGAAAATTAACATTTTCTACTTTCTTTAGTGATGAGAATGTTAAAATAATTTGTGATGAAATAAATGCTTTAGATTTAGATGAAATTTATTTGATGGCTGGTAATGGTAGAATGGCTGTTAATTCAATTATTAATATAATTGATAAGAGTAATGAGCCAGTAGTACAAAAGACTATTAAGGTTACATCTTCTAATACTGATGCTGATATTATTGTTACTGGTATTGATAAAGTTAAAGTAAATTTAGCAAATTGTTGTAATCCAGTTTATGGTGATGACATTATTGGTTATATTACAAAGGGTAATGGTATTTCAGTACATAGAATTAATTGTCATAATTTGGAAATGTTAGAAGATAGGACTTTAGAAGTTACCTGGGGCTCTAATTCTAATAAGAGATATTTTATATCTTTAATTATTTATACTAATACTAAAGATAATCATATGTTAGATTTGATGCAAAGTATTTCTATGCTTAATGTTAGTGTGGATGAAATAAAGACTATTAGTAAGGTTGACAATATTTTATATGAAGTTGGTTGTTATGTTACTGGATTAGAACAATTAAATAAGGTTATTCTTACTTTAACTAAGGCAAGCTATATTGATAAGGTAGAAAGAGTGATGAGATGAGAGTTTTGGTACAAAGAACTAATAATGCTAAAGTAATGGTTTCAAATAAAGTGATTGGTAAAATCAATGGTGAAGGTTTGGTTCTTTTTGTGGGTTTTACTCCTGGTGATAGTATTGAAAATGTAGAGTATTTAGCAAAAAAAGTTGTTAATCTTCGTATTTTTCCTGATGATTTTGGTGTAATGAATAAGAGTATTTTAGATTATTCTGGTAAAGTTTTATCTATTTCGCAATTTACTTTGTATGCTGATAGCAAAAAAGGAAACAGACCGAGTTATATAAATGCTATGAAAGGTGAAGATGCAATTAATTTATATAATTTATTTAATAAAGAATTAGAAAAGTATGTTGAAGTGGAAACTGGAATTTTTGGTGCAGATATGGAGGTTTTACTTAATAATATTGGTCCTACTACAATTCTTTTAGAGAGGTGATATTTTTGTTTTCTAATAAACCTAATTATAAAATTATTAATTTAACATTTTTATTAGTACTTCTTTATATTGCTTTTACAAACATTGGAGTATGGTGGTCTATTTTGATGAAAGTTGTTTCAGTTATGGCACCATTTATTATAGCTTTTGTTTTTGCTTATGCTCTTACTCCATTTGTTTCTTGGCTAGAAAAAAAAGGAATTCATAAAAATTTGGCAGTAACTATAACAGTTCTTGCTTTAGTACTTTTAATAGTAGGACTTATCGCAATAGTATTACCTTTGCTTTATGATCAATTAACGCTTTTAGTAAATATGATTAAAGAGGTAATAGATAATATTGGTACTAAATTTAATATTAATCTGGGTAGTTTTGAAATTAAAATTACAGATTATTTAAATGACGCTTTGAAAGATATTGGTAATGTTGTATCTTCTACTACTATTGATATTTTGTCTAAATCTATTAATTTCTTTAGTAAGTTTATTGTAGGATTTGTTGGATTTATTTACTTTTTGGCAGATATGAAGAAAATAAGATATTGGTTTAAAAATTTGTTATTGTCTTTTAGTAAGAAAAGTTATAATTATTTTAAATGCTTAGATATTGAGATTAGTAATTATTTAAAAGGGCTAGGTATTTTTATGATTATTCAGTTGTTTGAATATAGCTTTTTGTTCTTTATTATTGGTCATCCTAACTGGCTTATTTTAGGACTTCTTGCTTGTGTTACTACTATAATACCTTATTTTGGTGGATTAATTACTAATGTGATTGCGATAATAATGGCTAGTGTGGTATCTGTTCCTTTAGTTATTGCGACTATTGTAATATGTTTGGTTTTTCCACAGTTAGATGGTTATTTGATTTCACCTAGAGTTTATGGTAGAACTAATAATATTAATCCATTAATTACAATTATGGTTGTATCTATTGGTGGTACTTTAGCTGGTATGACTGGTATAATTGTTGCTCTTCCTTGTTATTTGTTAATAAGGACTACTTATAATTTTTTTGAAAAAGATTTAGAAAAGAGTATTGTAAAAGTAAAGAGCTCTAAATAAAATTTTTGTAAATAATTGTTATTTATGTAAAAAGTATGTTATAATACTTTTATCTTCTTGAGAAAGAGTAGATTTCAGATGATTTTTAGAGAGAGTATGGATGTAATTTATTACTGGTGAAAATACTTATGATTTTGATATTGAAGACATCTCATAAAAAAGAAGCGTGTTACTTACGATATAGGTTTTTTAAGTATAAAATAAGGTGGCACCACAGGTAAAACTGTCCTTTGGAAAGCTATCTTTTTATTTTTAGGAGGGATTATATGATTCAAAGACAAAAAGGATGTAATGATATTTATGGACGTGAAGCAAAGGTTTGGAAGTATGTTGATGGTGTAATTGATTCTTTAATGGAAAAATATAATTATGATTATATTAGGACACCATTATTTGAGGCTACAGAACTTTTTCATCGTGGTGTTGGTGAGACTACTGATATTGTTTCTAAAGAAAGTTATGATTTTTTAGATAAGGGTGGAAGAGAGGTTACTTTAAGACCTGAAGGTACTGCAGGAGTTGTTAGGGCTTATATTGAAAATAAGATGTATGGTAATACTAGTCAACCGGTAAAATTGTATTATAATGGTACGATGTATCGTTATGAGAGACCTCAAGCTGGAAGAGATAGAGAACTTACACAGTTTGGAGTTGAGGTTCTTGGTAGTGATGATCCTATGGTTGATGCTGAGGTTATATCATTAGCTGTTAATTTATATAAAATGCTAGGTTTGAAAGAAATTAAAGTTAATATAAATACTCTTGGTGATAATGAATCTAGGTTAGCTTATAGAGAAGCTTTAATTAAGTATTTTGAGCCTTTAATAGATGATTTATGTGATGATTGTAAGGAAAGACTTTTAAAGAATCCATTAAGAATATTGGACTGTAAAGTAGATGCAAATAAAGATGTTTTAAAGAATGCACCTAAGACTATTGATTATTTAAATGAAGAAAGTAAGATACGTTTTGAAAAAGTTTGTGAGTATTTAGATATTTTAAAAATAGATTATGAAGTTAATCCTAGTATTGTAAGAGGTCTTGATTATTATAATCATACTGTTTTTGAAATAGAAACAAAGGTTAAGGATTTTGGTAGTAATAATGTTATAGGTGCAGGTGGACGTTATAATGGTTTAGTTGGTCAATTAGATGGACCAGAAACTGCGTGTGTTGGTTTTGCTACTGGCATTGGACGTTTAGTTAGAACTTTAGAATATGAAAAAGTGATTTTACCTATTGTTTCTGATATTGATTTATTTTTAATGTATGTTAATGAGGATGAAAAAAAGTATGCTCTATATTTAGCTCAGGAATTGAGAATGGCTGGTTTTATTGTTGATACAGAATATATAGGCAGAAGTTTAAAAGCACAGTTTAAGCAAGCAGATAGATTAAATGCTAAGTTTGTTTGTGTTTTAAATAGTGATGATTTAAACAATAATGAAGTTAAAATTAAGAATAATAAAACTAAAGAAGAAGAAATAATTAGTTTGGATGTTTTAATGTATTATTTGGATGAAAAATTATCTTCTTGTGATGATGAATGTTCTTGTGGCGAATGTTCTTGTGATGATGATTGTTCTTGTGGACATTAGGGAGTGATAATATGAAAGATATTAATAATAATAGTTTGAGGATTAGTGATGTTTCTAAAACGGTTACGTTATATGGCTGGGTACAGAAAAAAAGAGACTTAGGTGGCGTATGTTTTATTGACTTAAGAGATCGTTCTGGAATTGTTCAATTAGTAGCTAGGGATGGTAAATGTTATGAGACGGCATCTTTGTTAAAGAGTGAAGCTGTTATTAAAGTTACAGGTGTTGTTAGTGAGAGAGAAGCAAAAAATAAAAATATTCCTACTGGTGATATTGAAATAGAATTATCTGAGATAGAATTATTAAATTCAAGTAGTGATTTACCATTTGAGATAAGTGATGATACAACAGCTTTAGAAGATACAAGGCTTAAATATCGTTATTTGGATATTAGGAGAAAAAGTGTTACTAATAGTTTGGTTATTAGGCATAAAATTACAATGGCTATTAGAAATTTCTTAGATAAAAATGGTTTTTTAGAGGTTGAAACACCAGTTTTATGTAAGTCTACTCCAGAGGGTGCTAGGGATTACTTGGTACCAAGTCGTGTTAACAAAGGTAAATTTTATGCACTTCCGCAATCTCCTCAAATATTTAAACAATTATTGATGATTGGTGGAATTGAAAAGTACTTTCAGATTGCTAAATGTTTTAGAGATGAGGATTTAAGAAGTGATAGGCAACCAGAATTTACACAAGTTGATATGGAAATGAGTTTTGTTGATCAGGATGATGTTATGAATTTAACAGAAAAGTTAATAGCTCATGTGTTTAAAGAAGTTAAGAATATTGATATAAAGTTGCCATTACTTAGAATGAAATATGATGAAGCTATTTCTAGATATGGATCAGATAAGCCGGATTTAAGATTTGATATGGAAATTCAGGATATTACAGATGTTTTTAATGATACAGGATTTATGATGTTTAAGAATGTTATAGATAATAATGGTATTATTAATTGTTTGGTTGTTAAGGACAGAGCGGATTTGTTTTCTAGAAAGAAAATAGATGGATTGACAGATTTTGTTAAAACTTATAAAGCATCTGGTCTTGCTTATTTAAAATTGGAAGATGATGGTTCTTTTTCTGGAAGTATTTCAAAAGTACTTAATGATTTAGAAAGTTCTACTCTTAAGAATAAATTAGGATTATCTAAAAATGATTTAGTATTAATTGTTGCTGACAGTAAAAATACTATTGTTAAGACATCTTTAGGTGCTCTTCGTTGTAAGCTTGGACGGGATCTTGATTTAATTAAGAAAGATGACTTTAAGTTGTGCTGGATTGTTTCTTTTCCATCGTTTGAATATAGTGAAGAAGAAGGAAGATATGTTGCCTGTCATCATCCTTTTACAGCACCTTTAGATAGTGATGTTTCAAAGCTTATTAATGATAAAGCTCATTGTTATTCTAAAGCTTATGATATAGTAATTAATGGATATGAAGCTGGCGGTGGTTCTATTCGTATTCATGATGAAAAAGTACAAGAAAAAATGTTTGAAGCTTTAGAATTATCTAAAGATGATATTGAAAATAAATTTGGATTTTTTGTTGAAGCTTTAAAATATGGTACTCCTCCTCATGGTGGCTTAGCACTAGGTTTAGATAGATTAACTATGTTGCTTGCTGGTACGGATAATATTCGTGATGTTATTGCATTTCCTAAAACTACTAGTGCTTCATGCTTGATGAGTGAATGTCCTAATGTAGTTGATAAAAAACAATTAGAAGAGTTAAATATTCAGGTTAAAAATTAAATAAATATTTTATTATGTTTTAGGGTAAAAATCTGTCCTTTTTAAGGGTGGATTTTTACTCTTAATGTATGTTATACTTATTCTAGATGAAGATATGGTGATTATTATGAAAAAAGAGGAAATAAAAAAAAATTCTAATATTGAAGTTAAATCAAAGCCTAAGAAGAAAAAACTTAAGCAATCAGATATTAAAAAATATTCTTCTAATCAAATAGATCATGTGATTTTAAAGATTAAAGCTAATGAGAGACGTTATACAATTATTTCAGTTTGTATAATTCTATTTGTTTTTATTACTTGTTCTTATTTTGTATTTTCATCTATTCAGAAATCTCATGTTAAAACAACTTTTAAAACAGGTAGTTTGTATTATGAATTTAGAGATAGGGAAACTGGTATTGGAGATATAATTGATTTAGTTGATGTTAAGCCAGTATCTGATACTGATGGATTAAAGACTGAAACTTATAAAGTTACAATATTTAATAATTCTGATGATACTCAAATATATGAAATATTTATTATGGATGATTTAGAAAAAGTTGCTTATGATGAGTGTAGTGATATCTTTACAGAAAGAAAGTATATTAAATATAGTGTAAATGGTAATACACCTTTGTCTTTAAGTGAAAGTGATGTTGCAATTATTACGGGTGAGTTAAAAGGTAAGACGGAGATTGGTTATGATATTAATGTTTTTGTTGGTACTGATGATTCTTTGATAAAGGCTCCACATTACCATGGAAAGATTGTTGTTAAACAAAAGAATGAAGAAAAAGAATAAAGTTTTTAAATTTTATTCTTTTATAAACTCTGAAATTATTTGATTAGTTAAATATGGATATTGTAGATATGAGAAATGGTTTCCTTTTGGAAAAATAATTAAGGCGGAGTTTTTAATTAGATTATTCATTTTATATCCATCTTTTAAGGGTGTATCTTTATCTAATTTTCCCCAGAGTAGAAGGACTTCACTTTCGATATTTTTAAGATAGTATATGAGGTTTTCATTTATAATATTTTTGAATGTTTTATGCATATTATTAGGCAAGTTTTGATAGTCTGTTGAGCCAAAGAATTTTATTAGTTTTTGTTTATAGTATTCTTGTTTTATTTTTGGCAATAGTTTTGTTAGCTTTTTAAGTAGTTTGTAAGTTTTTTCTTTTACTATTTTTTTTAGTGTTTTTCTTGGTTTAATACCTGCAACATCTATCATAATAATTTTATTTATTTGTTCTTTATAGTATCCTGTAAGAAGTGTTGCGATTCTGCCGCCAAAAGAATGTGCTATTATTATAGGATTTTTTATTTGCATTTCTTCCATGAATGTTCTAATTATATTTGCATAATCATAAATTGTTAAGTCTTTACTAGGTATAGGACTATTACCGAATCCAGGGTAGTCTATAATATATATGGTATAGTCTTCTTTGAAAAAGTTTATAATATTATAAAATGTTGTTCTGGTATTTCCCCAACCTGGTAGTATTAAGATTATTTTGTCTTTATTACCAAATTTTTCATAATAAATTGACACATCTTTAATATTAAAATACATATAATTCACCTATAGTAGTTTATGTTTATGTGTCTACTTGCGTGAAAATGCTTGTAAATATTTTTACTGGTATGATATAATTTAATTGTCAGATAGATGCGACACCGGCACTTTTAAAACCGACTAAAGTGACGATACGGGAGTTCTGATCTACTATTGGTGTTGAATGCCTATATTTATATAGGAATCCTAAAGATAGTGTACGAGCACCCACCTGTAAGAAAGTACAGGTTTTATCGTTTGTTAGGACGCTCTGGTCTGACTTTTTTTGTTGCGATTGTTTTATATATATGGTACAATATGCCATACGAGGTGTTAATAATGTTAGTTTTACCAATTGTTAATAAAAATAGGATATTAAATGTTAGTGTATCAATTAAAGATGCATCAAAAGTTAGAACTGGTGTAAGATTAGATGATACTAATGCTAGTGATATTATAGTTAATGGTAGAAGTTTTTTAGCATCTTCTTTTAACGATTCACATGATAGTAAAGATATTATTGATTTTATTAGAGCTAATTCAATTTTATATAAGAGAAATATATTTGTTTCTACAAAAGAAGAAAGTTCTTCCGATAAGTATGATATTTATGAAGTGCCATTACCATGGAAAAAGATTAATGATTCTACTGATGGTCTTTATATTGCTGCTGTTTTGGATATGCAGAAAGAAACTCCAAATAATATTAAGGGTAAGTATTTTTCTTTTGAAAAGCTAGGATTTGATGAGGTTTTTTCTGATGAGAAAGTTTCTATAGTGAAGAGGATTGTCTCAAGTAATGGTAATTCTTTGGATTTAGAAGGTTTGTTTAAAGAAAATGGTGTTTTTGATTTGATTGAGACCCTTGAATTCATGAGAATGTTTGATTTTACTGTCATTGGTCAAGCTTCTATTCCTGAGGATGTTTTTGAGGCTGTTTTGAGTTCTTTTGATAGATTTAATTCTAAGGATACTAAGAGTCTTAAAAAGTATTATAATATGGCACTAACTAATAGGGATATTTATGCTAAGATGTCTTATGTTAATAAGCTTGTTTATGATAGATCTTTTGATATAATTAAATCAGAAGGACAAAAGAAGGGTGATAAGCAATTTATAAAGACTGATGGTTCTTCTTGGGAGAGTATGAAAAGTGCATAAATTTGATAGATTTAAAATGTTACTTGGTGAGGAAGTATTTAATAATATTTCTAATAAAACAGTTATGGTTATTGGCATTGGTGGTGTAGGTGGATATGTTGTTGAAGGATTAGTTCGTTCTGGTGTTGGAAAATTGATTATAGTTGATGGGGATACTTTGGATGAGACTAATATTAATAGACAAATAATTGCATTAAATTCTACTATTGGTATGCGAAAGGTTGATGTTTGCGAAAAAAGAGTAAAGGATATTAATGATAAGTGTCAAGTAATTAAGATTGATAAGTTTATTGATTCTTCTAATTTAGATGAGGTGTTTGATTATGAATTTGATTACTTGGTTGATGCCTGTGATACGGTTTCAACTAAGTTAGCAATTATTGATAAATGTCTTTTAACTAAAAGAAAATTTATTTCAAGTACTGGTACTGGTAATAAGTTTGATCCAAGTATGTTAGAAATTGTTGATGTTAGAAAAACTTATAATGATCCTTTGGCTAGAATTATTAGAAAGCATATTAGAGATAATAAAATAAGAGCTAAAGTGTTAGTTTTATCATCTAGAGAAGTTCCTTATAAAATAAATAGTAGAATACCTGGTTCAACTGCTTTTGTTCCTAGTTCTGCAGGTTTATTAATAGCTAGTTATATTATTAAAGATTTTATTAATGAATATAAAAATAGAGTTCAAGATTTTTGAACTCTATTTTTTAAAATTTTCTATATAAGCCGACGGCTTTACCTAGAATGGTTACTTCTTTTAAAATTATTGGTTCCATTGTATCATTTTCTGGTTGAAGTCTAAAATAACCGTTTTCTTTATAAAATGTTTTTACTGTTGCTTCATTATCTGAATTCATAGCAACAACAGTGTCACCATTGTTGGCTGTATTTTGTCTTTCTACTATTAAAATATCACCATCATATATTCCTACATTTATCATTGATTCTCCTGATACTTTTAATGTGAATATTTCTTTTTTAGGATTTATTAAATTTGTTGGTAAAGCAAAATATTCATCAGGAGTTTCAATAGCTTCAATAGGACTTCCAGCTGTTACTTTTCCTAATAATGGAACTTCGGAAATTTTTTCATTTTTTTCAAGATATTCATTAGGAACTAAGATTTCAATAGTTCTATTTTTACTATTTCCTTTTTTAATGTATCCTTTTTCTTCTAATTTTGTTAAATGAAAATGAATAGTAGCAGGTGAGTTTAAGTGGGCTTGAGCGCCTATTTCTCTAACAGTTGGTGGATAGCCGTTTTTTGCTACTAGTTTTTTAATAACTTGTAATATATATTCTTGTCTTGCAGTAAGTTTTTCCATAAATATTCTCCCTTTCATTATTAGTTTAACACTACTATTGTAAAATGTCAAACAAATGTTTTAATATATTATTGACACGAACAATTGTATGATGTATAATTAAAATGTATTTAAGAAGAGGAGGGATTAATATGACAATTAGATTAAATTTAAAGAAAGGATTAATTTTATTAACAATTTATAGTGTTATGACACTATGCTTATTTATGGCTACGGACTATTTAAAAAGGCTTGAGGCTAATTACTATACTGTTGATACTTATTTAAATGTTAATAAGTAGTTAGAAAAATATGTTCTGTTTGTGTTATACTATTTATAGGTGATATAGTTATGAAAAAAATTATTTTAGTAGATGGAAACAATCTTTTATTTAGAAGTTTTTATGCTACTGCGTATCAAGGCGTTATAATGAAAAATTCAAAGGGTTTTCCAACAAATGCTTTATATGGTTTTATTAATATGATGAATAAAATTATTAAAGAGGAAGAGCCTAGTTATATATTAGTTGCTTTTGATAAAGGCAAGACGTTTAGACATGATAAATATGATTCTTATAAAGCGGGTCGTAGTGAGATGCCTGATGAGTTGAAATTACAGTTTCCTAAGGCTAAAGAAATATTAGATGCTTTTGGTATTAAGCATTTTGAAATTGATAATTATGAAGCTGATGATATTATTGGTACTATGGCTAAAATTGTAGATGAAGAGGACCAGTTTATTGCTACTATTGTTAGTAGTGATAAAGATTTATTACAGTTAATTAGTGATGAAGTGGTTGTTAAACTATTGAAACAAACAGGACATATAATGATGACTAAAGAAGAATTTCAAAATACTTATAATTTAGATCCTATTCGAATGATTGATTTAAAGGCACTCATGGGTGATGCTAGTGATCATATTCCTGGTGTTAAAGGAATTGGCGAAAAAACAGCTATTAGTTTGCTTACTAAATATGGAACATTAGATAACTTATATGCTAATATTGATGATGTTTCTTTAAAGACAAAAGAAAAATTATTAGCAGATAAAGATAATGCTTATATGAGTTATGACTTGGCAACTATATATAGAGATGTACCTATTGATTTTACTTTAGAAGAGTGTAAATATGAAAATGCAAATAATGAAAAGCTAGCTCAGATATTGGAAGAGTTGGAATTTCATTCATTACTTAGAAAATTAAATTTAGAAAGTATTGAAGTTAAGAATGAAAAAACTAAAAATTTGGATTTAGTTATTAAGGATATAAGTGAGTTTAATAAAAAAGATTTTTCTTTTTATTTAGAAACTAGAGGTTCTATTTATAGTAAAAGTGAGATTCTTGGTATTGGAATTTATGATGGTTCTTATGGATACTTTATAGATAAAGATAGTATTAGTAAATGTAGGGAATTGTTTTGTTTGGATGTATATAAATATACATATGATTATAAAAAATCTTTGGTTGTTTTAAATTCTTTGGGAGTAAAATTTACTAATGTTTCTTTTGATACAATGATTGCAGCATATTTACTTGATTATGTTGTTAAAGATGATATTAGTTTTTTGGCACAATCTTTTTTCTTTTCGATTCCAATGTATGAAGATACTTATGGTACTGATAAAAGACCTATTGATGTTTTAGATGATAAGTTAAGAGAGCTTTGTTGTAGAAAAGCACAATTTATTTATGAAACTAGAGAAAAAATGTTAAATGATTTAAGTTGTAATGATGAGTTGGATTTGTTTAATAATATAGAGATGCCTTTAGTAGAGGTGTTGGCTGATATGGAAGTTACTGGTATTAAGGTGGATGCTGATTATTTGACTGAAGTTGAGGTTTCTTTAAAAGAAAAATTGGATGAAAAAGAAAATGAAATTTATCATTTAGCTAATCAAGAATTTAATATTATGTCTCCTTCACAACTTTCTAAAGTGCTATTTATGGATTTAGAAATTCCATATCCTAAAAAGGTTAAAGATAATAAATATTCTACTAGTAAAGATATTTTAGATAAGATTAGAGAATTTCATCCAATAGTTGATAAAGTTTTAGAATATCGAACTTTATCTAAACTCTATACTAATTATGCTCTTGGTTTAAAAGCTGAGATAAGAGAAGATGGACGTATACATACTATATTTACACAAACATTGACAAGGACTGGTAGACTTTCTAGTATTAGTCCAAATTTGCAAAATATTCCAGCTAGAGCTGAACATGCGGCTTTAATTAGGAAGGCATTTATTTCTGATGATAATTCAAAAATATTATCTAGTGATTATTCTCAAGTAGAACTTAGAGTGTTTGCCTCTATGTCTAATGCTACTAATTTGATTAATGCTTTTATAAATGATGAGGATATTCATACTAGAACAGCTGCTGATATATTTAAGGTTGATATGGATTCGGTTACTAAAGATATGAGAAGAACTGCTAAAGCTGTTAATTTTGGAATTTTATATGGAATAAGTAGTTTTGGACTTTCAGAAGATTTAGGTATTGATTTAAAAACTGCTAAAAAATTTATTGATGATTATTTGGAAACTTATCCAGGAATTAGAGATTTTCAACAACAAATAATAGCTGATGCTTATAAAACGGGTTATGTTACTACTTTAATGAATAGAAGAAGAGTTATTGAGGAGTTAAAAAATAAGAATTATATGATACGTACTTCTGGAGAGAGAATGGCTTTGAATACACCGATTCAAGGTACAGCTGCTGATATATTGAAGAAGGCTATGGTTGAAATTTATAGAGAATTTAAGAGATGTAATTTGAAAAGTAAGATGCTTATTCAAGTACATGATGAGCTTGTATTTAATGTATTAAATGATGAGTTTGATGAAGTATGTGAAATTGTTAAAAATACAATGGAAAATACTTTTAAGTTGAAAGTTCCTTTAAAGGTTGATATAGAATATGGGAATAATTGGTATGAGGCTAAATAGAAAGGGTGGTATATATGCCTGAAAAGCCTGAAGTGATTACGGTTAGTAATAGTTTAAAGACAAGAATACTTGGCAAAAAGATTACTAATTGTAATGTTTTCTGGGATAATATAATTGCTTATCCTATGGTTGATGAATTTAAAGAAAAGATTATTGGACAGACAATAAATGATATTACTACGCGGGGAAAGTTTATTAGAATTTTATTGGATGCTGATGTTTTACTTGTTCATTTAAGAATGGAAGGAAAGTTTTTCTTTAGGAAAAAGAATGATTCTATTCAAAAACATGAACATGTTGAATTTATATTGGATGATGATATAAGTTTTAGATTTCATGATGTTAGGAAGTTTGGAAAAATGTATTTGATTGATAAATATAAAGTTGATAGTATTAAACCTTTATCTGATCTTGGCTATGAATTTGATGATGAAAGATTAACAAGGGAATATTTATATGAAAAGATACATAATAAAAAGTTGCCAATAAAGACAGTTTTATTAGATCAAAGCATTATTACTGGAATTGGAAATATTTATGATGATGAAATATTATTTAAGTCTAAAATTAGTCCTTATAGAAGATCTTGTGATGTTACTATTGATGAATGTGAAGAATTAATTAAAAATACTAAAATAGTTTTAAATGAGGCAATAAAAAAGGGTGGTACAACTATTAAAAGCTTTACTTCTAGTGAAGGTGTTCATGGTCTTTTTCAACATGAGTTACTGGTTCATGGTAAGAAGAATGATTTTTGTAGTATTTGTGGTAATAAGATAAAAGTATGTAGAATAGCTGGAAGAGGGACATATTATTGTAGTGAATGTCAGAAATAATAGTTATTAGAATGTTTTCTTAGAAAATGTTCTTTTTGATTGACAAAACTAACTATTTGACTTATTATACTAGCTATTCAGGGATAATATGGTTCGGTTGATTTTAATATGAGTTGTGTATAAAATTATATAATATTTAAATAATATTATTGAGGTAATTTTAGTTGTATTGTTTAAAACGGGTTGGGTGATGATTAATTTTATGAAGAAGAAAATATTTAAGTTTGTATTTTTAATATTTATTTTAGTATTTATAGGTTTATTTATATATAATAGTGATACTTTTAAAGAAAAAAAAGAAGAATATAAAAAGACACAGATTACAATAAAATATGAAACTATTAGTAATAGTGAAGAAAGCAATAATGTTATTTTAGAATATCAAGAACAATTTGATAATACTGATATTTTAGGAGAGTTATCTATTCCTAATACTAGTTTAAAGGTACCTGTTGCACATACTGATAATAATGAATATTATTTAAATCATTTACTTGATAAGAGTTATAATACACTTGGTAGTATATTTTTAGATTATAGAAATGAAATAACAGATAGAAAAATATTAATTTATGGACATAATTCACAAAATACAGTTACAGAGTTTCAAATGCTAGAGAATTATGTTAATAAGGATTATTATGATAATCATAATGATATATATTTAAAAACTTTGGATGATGAGTATCATTATAAGATTTTTTCAATTTATATAGCTATTTCTGATTATAGTCATGTTAATTTAAAACTTGATGGAGATAAGTATATAAAACATTTAGATTGGCTAAAGGAACAGTCTATTTATGATACTGGTGTTTTAGTTTTTGATGAAGATATTTTGGTTTTACAGACTTGTTATTATAATCCAACTGGTTCTTATTTAATAGTGGCGGCAAAGAAAGTATAAAAAAGAATAAGCAAGATTAAGCTTATTCTTTCTCTATTAAACTCCAATATTGTCTATATAATTTTTGTACGCCATTTTCTAAAAAATAATAGTAGAATATGTAGGGAACAAAAAGAATAAATGTTAGAGCAAATAGGATAAATAAATATATGTTGTTTGTTAGTAATCCAAACAGTAAAAATAATATAGCTAGTGTTCCTACAAAAACGGTTACAATTAAGTGTATTAATCTTTCGTGTTGAAAGAATTTTATTTGTGTTAGATGATTTTTACTTATTTCTTTTAAATTGTTTTCTTTTTTATTTGAAATTATTTTATCGATTTCTATTAAATATTCTTTTAAATTATTTTTCATACTTCTCCTTATATTTTTTCTGTTATTGATTCATTTTTATAGTCTTCTTCCATTAAAAGTTCATGGATTTCTTCTTCTTTTGTATCAAGATATACTTCTTCTATACGGTTAACACTGCATTTTTCAGCTTTGATTATGGACATTACTTTATCTACTGCTTCTTCTAGATTGTCATTAATAACTACATAATTATATTTTGTTACTTCATTTATTTCTTTATAGGTTTTATGGAAACGTTCAATTAATTTATCGGTACTATCAGTGTTACGTTTTTTTAATCGTTGTACTAGAGTTTTTATTGAAGGTGGCATTATGAATATAAAGATTGATTCTGGTAATAGTTTTTTAATATTACTTGCACCTTCTATTTCTATTTCTAGTATTACATCAATTCCTGCTTCTATTTTTTCTTTTATTGGGCCTTTGGGTGTTCCATAATAGTTTCCAACATATTCTGTATATTCTAAGAAATAATCTTCTTTTATCTTTTGTTTAAATTCTTCTTTTGTTACAAAGTTGTATGTTACTCCTGGAATGTCATTGGCACGCATTGGTCTTGATGTTGTTGATACTGATAGCCATAAATTATTATTTTCTTTTTTTAAAAGTTCTGATATAACGGTTCCTTTTCCGCCTCCGGATGGTGATGATATAACTATTACTTGTCCTGTTTTTTTGTTTTTAATCATATTTATTAGTCTCCCTCTATTATTTTTTGATATTCTTTTTGAATTAATTCTTTTTGATTTTTCTCGGTTAAAGCATATATTTTTGTTGTTTCTATTTCAAAAGTTAACATAGGATCTTTTTCTTTATTTATTTTACTTATTAAAGGAATATCAAGTTCTTTTTTTATACTATTTAAATATTTTTTTCCTTTATTATTTAAACCTAATATTCTAATATAAGTAATATTTTCATACTTTTTCTTTTCTTCTTTAGTAAAATTACATAGAATATGAAGTAACATTCTTGATAATTTATTGTAAGTATATCTTTTACTTTTTATTTTGTTAATTAGATCATCATAGCTGGTTGCATCAACAATATTTTTCTTTAAAACTTTATCTATTCCTTCATCTACTAAACTGTATATAGATAAGTCTTTTTCTGTAATTATTTTATATTTTAATAAATTGAAGTAATCATCTATGTAGTGAAAGTTATTTAAATATTTATTAGTATAACTTGGTACTTGATTAGTGATGTCTTTACCTTCTTTTAAAGCTTTTCTTATAGAACTTGCAGGACTGATAGGATTACTAGAGTTTTCATCATGATAATTATTTGTTCTTTTTATTGTTTCATATTTAATTTTATAATTGTTTTTTAGTATTGTTTTTATATAACTTATGCCAAGTAAATCATTAGGAGTGATAATTTCTTTTCCTGTTAAGTCTTTTATTGCTTTGGAAATAGCAGTAGGATAGTTTTCTCCTAGTTTTGAATAAATTTTTACTAATTTATCAAAGTCAGGATTATTTAGTTGTGTTTTAGCAATTAGTTCTAAGGTGTCTACATCATCTGATTCGCTACCAAAGACGATTTTATCTACTTTTAGTTTTTCTAATAGAGTGATTGCTCCAAAACTAAAATAGTCGGCACTTTGAGTAGAGAAAGGAAAAGGTAATTCGATTACTAAGTCAACTCCAGAGGAAAGTGCCATTTTAGTACGTTTCCATTTATCTACAATGGAAACATCTCCACGTTCGGTAAAATTTCCTGTCATAACAGTAATAATTGTAGCATTTGGATATTTTTCTTTGATTTTATTTATATGATATAGATGACCAGAGTGAAAAGGATTATATTCTGCTACGATACCAATGCTTTCCATTTTTATACCTCTTTTCTTGTTAACTAGTTTAACATAAATATAAGTAAAATACAATTTATAGAATAGTTCTTTTATTTACATATTTAGTAGTATGATGTATAATTTATTTGAATAAAATTAAATAATAAGTTAAAATTTAATTAGCTTAGTTTGATAGGGTGATTTTTGTGAGAGTTATTATGGTTGCGGGTGGAACCGGTGGTCATATATATCCAGCTATTGCGATTATAAATAAAATTAAAAAGATGGAACCAGATAGTGAAATTTTATACGTTGGAACTACTGATAGAATGGAAAAAGATATTGTTCCAAAGTTAGGTATAAATTATATAGGTATTGAAATGACTGGTTTAAATAGAAAAAATTTGTTTAAGAATTTTAGTGTTCTTTCTATGTATAAAAAAGCTATTAGTAAGTCTAGAAAAATTATAGAAGATTTTAATCCAGATGTTGTTGTTGGTGTTGGTGGATATATTACGGCACCTGTTTTGTATGCTGCTCATAAGTTAAAATATAAGACTGTTATACATGAACAAAATTCTATACCTGGTTTATCTAATAAGTTTTTATCTAGATTTGTAGATAAGGTTTTTATTTCGCTTCCTGGTAGTAGAAAGTATTTTCCTAAAAATAAAGTTGTTTATACTGGTAATCCAAGAAGTGAGGAAATTATTACTAGTAAGAGGTTTAGTAAAGAAGAACTTGGTTTTAAAAAAAATAAGAAATTAGTAATTATTGTTATGGGATCACTTGGTTCTACTACTATTACTAATAAACTAAAAGATATTATACCAGGTTTTAGTAATAAAGATTATCAAGTTTTAATTATTACTGGTAAAAATTATTATGATGATTATAAGAATATAAAGGTTAATGATAATGTTAAGTTTGTACCTTTTATGGATAATTTGATTGGTATTATGAAAGATGCTGATTTAATAGTGTCTAGAGCAGGTGCTTCTACTATTGCGGAAGTTACAGCAATAGGGCTTCCAGCAATATTTGTTCCTTCTCCTTATGTTGCTTCTAATCATCAATATATGAATGCTAAGGAATTAGAAAATAAGAAAGCTTGTAAGATAATTTTAGAAGAGGAATTTTCTTCTGATATATTAATTAAAACAATAGATGAAATTTTAAATAATAAGGAATTATATGATAAAATGCATATAGAAAGTAAAGGGTTTGGTGTTTTAGACTCTGCTAGTAGAATTTATGAGGAAATTAGGAAGTTATAAGGTGAAGAGATGACTGATATAATTAGTAAGATAGAGAAGAATGATATAGGTAAAGTTTTGAAAAATGTAAGCTTGAGTAAGTATACAACTTATAAAGTTGGTGGTAAGGCTATGGGAATAGTTTATCCTAAGAATGTTGATAAACTTATTACTTTGATAAAAATGCTTAATCGAGATAAAGTTAAGTATAAAGTTTTGGGTAATGGTTCTAATCTTCTTTTTAGTGATAAGGAGTTTGATGGTATAATTATTAAGCTTACAGAACTTAGTGATATTGAATTTTTAGAGTATAATAAGATTAGGGTAGAAGCAGGATATTCTTTGCAAAAACTTTCTTTACTTGCAGCTAAAAAAGGGCTTGCAGGACTTGAATTTGCAGCTGGTATACCAGGAACTGTTGGTGGAGCAATTTACATGAATGCTGGAGCTTATAAGAGTGATATGGGCTATGTTGTTCAAAGTGTTAGGGTTTTAACTCCAGATTATAAGATTATTACTTTAGAGAATAAAGAGATGAATTTTCATTATCGTAGTTCTTTTTTACAGAAAAATCCAGGTTATATATGTTTAGATGTTATAATTAAGTTACAAAAAGGTAATAAAGATATGTTAAATGATGTAATTAAGGAAAGAAGAATTAGAAGATGTGAGTCGCAGCCATTAGAATATCCTTCAGCAGGTTCTGTTTTTCGTAATCCAGAGGGTAATTTTGCTGGTAAACTTATTGAAGATTTAGGACTAAAAGGTCATCGTATAGGTGGAGCTATGGTTAGTGAAAAACATGCTAATTTTATTATTAATTATGATAAAGCAACAAGTAGTGATATTAAAAATTTAATTGATTATGTTCATGATAGGGTTTTGGAAGAATATAATATTGATTTAAAAGTAGAACAAGAATTTGTAAATTGGGAGTAATTTATGGCTAAAAAGATAGTTAAGAAAAAGAAACTTAAAGTAATACCTTTTTTAATAGTGCTTTTAATTTTGTTTGGACTATCTTTTTTAGTTTGGCAAATTGTTAATGCTAAAATTAATAATATAATTATAAAAAATGCTTCATATTTAAATGATGATTATGTTATTGAACTAGCAGATATTAAGGATTATCCTAGTTTTTACTTAACTAGTTCTTTAAAAATTTCTAAAGGTTTAAAAAAGAGTCCTTATATTTTAAAAGCAAAAGTAAAGAAAAAGTTTTATCATGTTTTAGAAATAGATTTAGAAATTAATGAACCTTTATTTATTAATAATTCTTCTAGTAGTGTAGTTTTTCAGGATAAAACTGAAGTTTTGCAGAAAGATGAAATAGATATATTTAGAGTACCAAGACTTATTAATTATGTTCCTGATGATAAATATGATACTTTTATAGAAAAAATGGCTTTAATTGATAAGGGAGTTTTAGGTAAAATAGGCGATATTGAGTATACTCCTAATGATTATGATAAAGATAGATTTCTTTTATATATGGATGATGGTAATATGGTTTATCTTACTTTAACTAAGTTTAAGCAAATTAATTATTATAATGATGTATTAGAACAGTTAGAGGGTAGAAAAGGTATTTTATATTTGGATTCTGGTAATCATTTTCAGATTAAGGAGTAGTTATGTTAAAGAATGTGGAATTAAAAAAAGTTTTGAAATATATCTTGCTTTTTCTTTATTTTTTTCTTTGTCTTTTATTTATATATACTTTGTCTAGAGGAGACTCATATGTTAATTTTGGATTTAGTTATGCAATTAGTAAAGGCGAAATACCATATGTTGATTTTAATCTAATAATATTGCCATTTTCTCCTTTTTTATATTCTTTATTTTTAGTGTTTTCTAAATCAATTATATGTTATTATTTAGGACAAGCTTTATTATTAACTATTTTTTCTTATTTTGTTTTTAAATTACTTGGGAATAAGGCTTGGCTATATTTTATTGTATTATTGATGCCTTATCCGGTTGCTATGGCATCAGTTATATTTCCTGGATATAATTTTTTATTGTTACTTATAGCAACTATTGTTATCTATTTGGAAAGGGAAAAGAAATCTGATTATTTAATTGGTATATTACTTGGTTTGGCATTTATTACAAAGCAAACTGTTGGTGGATTGCTTTTTTTAGCTTCTTTCTATTATTTATTTAGTGATTTTAAAAAAGTATTAAAGAGATTTTTAGGTTTTTTAGTTCCAGTATTTATTTGCTTTTTATATTTATGTTTTTCTCATAGTCTAAAGGAATGTATTGATTTATGTTTTCTAGGACTTTTTGACTTTGGACGTAGTAACTTTCACTATGATTTATTTTATTTAATTTGTTTGATTATTACTTTTATTTTACTTGTTTTTAGAACTATAAAAAAACCTAAAGATATAACTAATTATTATTTGTTGCTATTTATGAGTTTAAGTTTTCCTTTAATTGATTATTATCATGTGTCTTTATTTTTAGCATTGTTTTTTTTGATTATATTTTCTGATTTAAAAATAGATTATGATTTAACAAAATATGCTGTGATGTTCATCTTAGCAATTGGAATTGTTTGGTTTTTTGTACAAATGGAGTGTATGACTGGTTTTAAAATAGTTAATTATAAAAATTTTGAACTTTCTATTTTTTCTTATAAATATATAAATAATGTAGGAAAACTTGATAAATATTTAGCTAAGCAAGATAGAGATGTTATTTATTTTTTAAGAGGATCAGAAAACTATTTTTATAAAATTAAAAGTAATTTGGATATTACATATTTTGATTTGCCTAATTATGGTAATTATGGTTATTCTGGTACGAATAAAATAATTAAAAGGCTTAGTAAATTAGAAGATGTATTAATTGTTATTGATAAAGAATGCTATTTAAGTAATAATATTTTTCAGCAATATGATAAAGATGCAGTAAAGTATATAATTGATAATAGTAGCTTTGTGAAGAAAATTGGGAATTATGAAATTTATTTGAAGTGAGCTGGTTTAAATGATAAAGAAGAATTATAAAAAGATTATTTTGGGAGGAATACTGTTCTTTATTTTTTTGGTGTGGAATCTTTTTGACAATAGCATTCAATATGATGAAGTTTGGAACTATGGATTTAGTCATAATATATATTCTGGACTTATTCCTTATAAAGATTTTAATATGGTAATTACACCTTTTTATCCTTTTTTTATGTCATTTGGATTTTATATCTTTGGCTCTAGTATGTTAGTCTTTCATATTGAAAATGCACTTATTTTAGTTATTCTTAGCTTTATATTGTTTTCATTATTAGGTAAAAGAACGTTGATTATTATTGCTTTGTTGTTGTTTGCGTGTCAGCCTAATTATAATGTTTTTTTATATTTTTTATTGGTATTATTAATTTATTTAGAAAAAAACAAGAGTAATGATTATTTAATTGGATTAGTCCTTTCATTAGCTTTATTAACAAAACATAGTGTTGGTTTATGTTTATTATTGCCTAGTTTATATTATATTAAAGATAAAGAAAAAATAAAGAAAAGGTTTTTAGGATTTATAGGACCAGTAATTATTTTTATTATTTATTTATTACTTACAAAAAGTATGAGTTCATTTATTGATTTATGTTTTCTAGGACTTTTTGATTTTGCATCTATTAATGGAAGAAGTTTTAACGGCTATTTTTATTTTATGATAATACTTATTTTTATTACGGGATATTTTATTTATAAAGATAAGAAAAATATTACTAATTATTATGTGTTAGCTTTTTACAGTATGGCGGTTCCTTTATTTGATTTTTATCATACTTATCTTAGCTTTTTAGCGTTTATGATTTTAGTGCTTTTTAAGATAAAGAAAGATATTATAAAGCCTGAACTTTTTATAATAGGTATTATTATATCAGAAACTATACTTAGAATTACTTTTGCTGAAAAAATTTTTTATCCTAATAAGATTAATCATTTTGAATATAGATATCTTGAGTATAATATGATTAAATTTACTAATGAGGTTAATAAATTTTTAGATGATAATAAGGATAAGGAAGTTATAATACTTTCTGGTTGTAGTTATTATTTTAGACTTGTTAATGATATGAAAATAACATATTTAGATTTACTTAATGCTGGTAATTTTGGTTATAATGGTAGTGATAAGATTTTAAAAGAAATAAAGAAAAAGGAGAATGCTATATTTTTGATTGATGAACTAGAACTTCGTTCTGATCACCAGTATGATAAGCAGGCAATAAATTATGTTATAAATAATGGTAAGAAGATTGGTAGTGTAAGCTATTTAGATATTTATGTTTTTGATGATATCTAAAATAATTCTTTAAATCTATTTTACAAATTACAAATTTATAGTATAATTAATTTTAAGAATAGGAGATGCTAGTATATGGATAATGTCTATACTTCGATTGATTTAGGTACTAATAGTATTAAGATTGTTGTTTGTGAAAAACATAATAATTCTTTTCATGTCTTAGCTTCTGTTAGTAGCAAGTCTCAGGGAATAAAGTCTGGTCAAATAGAAGATACTAAGTTAGCTGTTACTAGTGTTAAGAATGCGATTAAAAAGGTTAATTCTACGCTTGGAATTAAAATTTCTAAGGTTATTGCTTGTATTCCTCCTTCTGACTGTCGGATGAGTATTATGACTGGTTCTTGTGATGTTGATGATTATGAATGTATTACGGGTATTGACGTTAGGAATGTTTTAAAAGATGCTTTAGTAGGGCATATTGATGATGAGGATGAAGTAATTACTGCTTGTCCAATAAGTTTTACAGTTGATGAGGAAGAAAATATTAAAGATCCTAAAGGAATGGCTGGAAAGTCATTAGAAGCTAAGGTTGTTGTTAGTACTTTGAATAAGGAACCTGTATATAGAATCTTACAAGTTTTGAAATTGGCTGGACTTGAAACTATTGATATGGTTTATAGTTCAACTGGAGATTATTATTGTATTAGTAATAAAAATAATGCTAATGTTTCTGGAGCAATTATTAATCTTGGTGAAAAAAGTACTAATGTTTCTATTTTTAATAAGGGAATTCAAATTAAAAATTCGCTTATTCCTATTGGAAGTTTTAATGTTGATCAAGATATTTCATATATTTTTAAATTGCATTTGGATGAGAGTCGTAAGTTGAAAGAGACTTTTGCTGTTGCTTCTAGTGATTATGCAGATAGTAATGATATTATTCAATGCCGGACGATGGCTGATTTAGATAAGGAAATATCACAGGTTGGAGTATCGAAAGTTGTTGAAGCAAGATTAGAAGAAATCTTAAAACTTGCTAAAAATGAAATAAAAAACTTAACAAAAAGAGAAATACGTTATATAATTATTACAGGTGGATTAAGTGAGTTAGCTGGTTTTCAATATTTAGTTGAAAATATATTTGGAGTAGAGGCTAAAGTATGTAATATACCAGTTATTGGATTAAGACATAATAAGTTTAGTAGTGCTTATGGTGCTATCAAGTATTTTGATAGTAAACTTTCACTTAGAGGAAGAACCTATAATATGATTAGTGATAATGATAAAGATAGTTTAATTTCTACTGGACAAAAAGGTACTGTTAACGGTAATATAGTTAGTAGAGTTGTTGGACATTTTTTTGATAATTAAGGAGGTCTAGGATGATAGGCGGATTAGAAATGGATATGGTAACGACAATTAAGGTCATTGGATTAGGCGGTGGTGGCGGAAATGCTGTTAACCGTATGGTTGAATCAGGCGTTAAAGGTGTTGAATTTATTGCTGCTAATACAGATAAACAAGCGTTGAATCAGTCAAAGGCTGATGTTAAAATACAGTTAGGGGCAACCTTAACAGATGGACAAGGGGCAGGTGCTAATCCTGCTATTGGAAAAGAAGCTGCTATTGAATCTAAAAAGGAGATTGAGGAAGCTTTAACTGGTGCAGATATGGTGTTTGTTACTTGTGGTATGGGTGGAGGAACTGGAACTGGTGCTGCACCTATAGTTGCTGAAATAGCACAAAGTCTTGGAGCTTTAACTGTTTCTATTGTGACTAAACCATTCTCTTTTGAAGGACCAAGAAGAATGAAACAAGCTGTTGCTGGTATTGAAGAGTTAAAGAAACATGTTGATACTTTAATAGTTATTCCAAATGATAGATTAAGAGAGATTATAGATAGATCAACACCAATGTATGAAGCGTTTAAGGAAGTAGATAATGTATTACGTCGTGGTGTTCAATCAATATCAG